>JAPLDP010000071.1 GCA_026391695.1 Bacteroidota bacterium | reverse complement strand
AACATACTTCCCGTTATTCATAACCTTGTGATTTTTCACAAAGCTATCGCACAAATCAAATCAAAAAATCAAAGAACGCTTATAATTAAATATATATCAATAAATTACAAATAAAACTAATAAGTTAACGCATCACTAATGTTCGTTTATTGTAAAAGGTTATGATCAATACAACGATGAAATTAATATTGATTCGGTTATATGGAAAACTAGTAGCGGTACAATGACCGATCTAGGTGTTTTAACAGTTGAGGAAACAGAAGGAGTTTATAAAATAACAGCAGCCTCAAATGGCATTTTTACCTCATCAACAGTAAATGTTCAGAAAAAAGATGAAACCAAGCCATCTGTAACGGATACGCCTACTCCACCATCATCCGTGGGTAATACAAAAATTAGTTGGAGTGGTCAAATTGACACCAAGAAATGGAATGTATTTTATACCAGAGTATTGGCAAAGTTCTCTTCTAATCCTAATTTGAAGATCACCGTTAAATTTGAAGTGGAAGAGGAAGGATTCAGCGGGGAGCAGAAAAAAGAGGAAACCAAAACAGCCCTTAGAGAAATGGGATTGGATGAGAATATTTAAGCCAACGCACAGACTGAATATTCCGGAACAAACTGCACCATCATTCCAACGGAAAGTGTACCACCTGTATATGCTGGCATTATTGACTCTTCCGTAATACCTCAGCTTGATAATCAGATTTTTATCTCAAAGCATAACAAAAGGGGTCAGTATGCTAATACCAGGGATCAGGTTGTACAATTAAGGAGATGAGAATGAAGCAGAATTTACATTTTCATCACGTCGAGGGTTTATATATCTTTTTTGCCAGCTCATATTCATCCTTATATGGTATACTCAACATATCGAGTTGTTCTGGCTCCACAATTGTCCAACTGACATAATAAAAAGCCAAAAGATGGTATCCTGAGAATGATTTGTGCGATATTAACCCTATTTTATAACCTTGCTTGTCTCGTTTAATAACAGGCATTTATCGTGTACATTGGCTAGTGATTTGTAGATCTGATCAGGAATACCTATATTTGTTTAGTACTTAATGAATGAGACCACCTCCGTATGACTCCCTGTTTTGACGGCTAATATTGAAAAAAATAGAGCCTGTTTAAAACATTGATAGCCAAAATATAAAACAAGTTATTCTTTAAATGGTGAACAGAACCACCAAAATAAGTTTATCTTTGGTGAATCTAATCACCAATAAAGCAAGAATTGTTTTCAATACTTTGATAGATGATGGAAAAGCTTCTTGAAAAATCAAATAAAAGTATTCAGTCTGTTCACTATCCGTATCAACGTGATGTGATTGGAAAGATCAACTGGGATTGGCGGATGAACGGCATCATTGGCGCCAGGGGTATAGGGAAAACTACCTTGTTGCTTCAAAAATTACAACAATTTAGCAAAGAGGGGCATGAAATTCTATATGTCCGTCTTGACGATCTTTATTTCGCAGATCATCATATCTATGATCTGGCTGATGCTTTCAGGAAAAATGGAGGGGAATATCTATATATGGATGAAGTCCATAAATACTCCGGATGGGCCAGAGAATTGAAGAATATTTATGATTCCATTCCGGAGTTGAAATTGGTTTTCTCCGGGTCTTCAATCATTGAGTTGACAAAACAGGAATCCGATTTAAGCCGCAGGGCATTAATGTACGAAATGACCGGACTCTCTTTCAGGGAATATCTGCTAATGGCAGATGTCATTTCATTACCGGCATATCCGTTAATTGAAATTTTCCGGGATCATGTGGAAACAGCTTTCGCGATCGTCAAAAAAATTCCGGTTTTAAAGCATTTTTCATCTTACCTGAGAAGCGGATTTTACCCGTATTTTCTGGAACCGGACCGGGATTATTTTACGACACTTGAACAAATCATCCGGACTGTTACGGAGACCGATTTAAGGTTTATCGAGAATTTCGATATCGCCCAGAGTAGAAAAATGTTGACACTATTAAAAGTGATTGCTGCATCGGTCCCATTTAAACCCAATATTTCAAAAATCAGCCAGAAAACAGATTTACACCGGCAAACAGTTTTGCATTATTTTCAATATCTCGAAAAAGCAAGATTGATAAAACTTGTTAATCAACCTGAAAGGTACATCAGCCGGTTGCAAAAACCCGATAAAATATTTCTTGATAACCCGAACTTGTTTTATGCGCTAAACCCTGAAATAGTGAATACCGGGAACCTGAGGGAAACATTTGCCTTAAACCAGCTATCTGCAAATCATGAGGTATTTCTGCACGAACAGGCCGATTTCCTGGTGGATAATAAATTCGTCATTGAAATTGGAGGTAAAAACAAAGATACCCGGCAAGTCAGGGGTTTTGATAATTCTTTTGTATTCGTGGATGACATTGAAATCGGGCACCATAACAGGATTCCTTTGTGGCTATTAGGTTTTTTATATTGATTTTTATCTCAAAACATAACAAAAGGAGTCAGGTTGTACAATAATGAGGGGTTAGAATGAAGCAGAATTTACACATTCATCACATTGATGGTTTATATATCTTTTTTGCCAGCTCATATTCGTCCTTGTAAGGCAAATTCAGCGAATCCACCACCTCAGGTGCGGTAAGTGACCAACTGGTATAATAATAGGCGAGCAGATGGTATCCTGAAAACAATTTATCGGGAATACCACCGATCTTGTAACCTTGCTGGTCAGGTTTGATGCCTTGGGTACCAGTCAGTGCAATCTCGTAAGCGATCTTCTTGATTTCTTCTTTGGGCATATTCTGGAAATACTTCAGGGCATCTACCATGTACCACACTATAGCCATGTTGATACCAATCTGAGCTTGAGATTTGTCGAATTTTTCCTGATTCTTTTGTTTAATAGTCTGATCACCCTCTAAACCATAAGGGTCTTTTTCAATACTCTCAATTAAAGTATCAATATCTGCATGCTTTTTATGAAGTTCATGCTCACAAATTAACTCAAAATTACCTCCAAGTTGAAGATCATTCGCCCAGTTCTGGATAAGTTTGTATTCTTCTCCAGCTCCACGGTCATCTTTGTACTCAAAATATTCGTTGTATAGGGTTTGAGCCGTTTTCAGTTCATTGGGTTCTGCTTGAAATTCTTTGATGAGATCGATCCCATAAAGGTCTTTGTACTGCAACGCCCCGATGATGTTGTAAATTTTAGAGCTCTTAAGGACATCCTTGGGCATCAGCGCGACAATGTTCTTTGAAGTTGTAGCTTCGATTCCCTCTCGGATGATGTTGAATAGAGATAAAAACTGATAAGGTCGGAGATCAGGATAGAGATTGAACAGGAAATCCTCAATGAAAAGATCAATTGGAACATTGTAAATCTGGCGATTTAACCCCACGAACAGGTCAACGATAACTTTCGATACCGATTCCTCTGTCATACCTATCTTGACCATCCGCTTGATCCATGCTTGATGGGCGGTGATAAAATCATTCTTGTGTTTCTGGATGGTGACAAAGGCTTGGTTCAGATTCTCTTTTCGTGCTTCGATGACAAACTGAATATGCACCAGCTCATGCATCATCAAATGTTCTTTTGCCGGGTAATTGGGCTTATAACGGATAACATGGTTTTCTCGGTTATAGTTCTCAGCCAGTTCTATCTTTGCGATGGTTGAAAGAGAATCATCCTCAATTACCTCGATCTTTCGATCACCCTCAAACTCCAGTTTGTGCAGGAATGATCTTAAAATTTTCATCCCTATATCCGAATCGATGATATTTTTAGCAGTTGTAATTGCAAGGTTATAGGCTTGTTTGTATAACGTATCTTTCGCAGAGCATCTTTTTAATGCCAACAACGATTTCTGAAATGCTTCCGAACCATTACCCTGCATTTCAGCAATTAGAGCAAGAGCATAATGAGTATTGGCATAATCTGGATTGATCTTCAAGGCTTTTTCAAAATATCCTTTTGCTTGTTCAATCTTACCCTGCTGCAATAGATTTGCTCCCAAATTATTAATTGCGATGTGATCTTCTGGGTTCAACTCGATGACCTGATTGAAATACTTCATCGCTGTATCGATGTCATTTTTAAACTTGGCAATGATGTTACCCATCATAGTCAGGGCATAAATGTTTTTCGGGTTCCAACGCAGAGCATCAATCAGAGCATCAATTGCAATTTCCTGATCCCCTTCATCCGAATATATCTGTCCCAGAATGCGATGATATTCAGAGTTTGATGGATTTTGTTTAATTAATGATTGTAATCGTGGTTTTGCTTTCCCGTATTGCCCTTGTTCGCATAACCTCACAACAGCTTTGTATTCTTCAACCTCATTTTCAATCCTTTGAGTATCAATATTGATAGTCACAAAACCGTCTTTTATGTCAACGATGGGGCGGTATACCCTGTATGTGTAATACTGCGTCAACTCCTCCTTCAAGACATCTTCATTATAACCAGATGCTTTGTAGCGTGGAAAAAGTTCTCCGATAAATTCACCGACCTTATGTATAATGATCATTTTACCTGAGATTCATTTGTGGTTCAAAGGTATCATTTATAGGAGGATTGAAAGAATTTTCAAGCAAAAAACGTAATTGACTGTTTTTAGGCTATTGTAGTGATTGTTATATGGGTTTTCGCTAATTGCACCACCATTGCGGCACAATGTATACTGTTCTTTCCCATCACAAAGTCATGTAACAGGAGATGATACATCTTGATAATTTACCAGAAATGGAGTGGGACTTTTAATCTGTCATCTTCCATTATACGCTCATTAGGATACCCTCAAGCCAAATTATGCATCATTTAGTAAAAGTTGACATCTGGTACCACTTTTGAAAGAAAATGTATAAAATAGGGTAACGGGTATGGTAAAACAGGCATTTACCGAGTACATTGCTTTATGATTTGGAAATCTGATCAGGAATATATATATTTGTTTGGCATCTCAAAAAATCATCAAATATAGTTTATAGTGGGTTTTTGATTAGATTTCGTGATGAGAAAATTAGATTAGATTTAAATATTAAAAAATATTGTTTTTCAACTAAACAATTTAGAGAAAACTTGATTTCTTCAAGTACCACAAGTGCTAACACTAATATTAATCAGGAATCATTGAATGAATTAGAAATTTCTTTCCCATCACTTCCCGAACAAACCAAAATTGCCAATTTTCTTTCTGCCATAGATGAAAAAATAAACCTTACCCAAACCCAGATACAACAAACCGAACAATACAAAAAAGGATTACTGCAAAAAATGTTTTGTTAATCGATGCCTTATGATATGTTTTTATAGAGTTGTAAGTGAATATGTTAGTAAAGCTCTTAAGAAAAAAATTTAATATAAATGTTGATAACGATAGAAAATGTATTACTTTTGCACCAACAGTACCCGTTTTGCATCCCATAAGAACTGCAGACGGGTCATTTTTTTTATATAGCTATGGCAAATAAAGTCGCATACACCATTGCTAACCAAATAAAACTGCTCAAAACGAGGGGCTTGCTTTTCAGAGATGAAACACAGGCAGCCCATTTCCTTAAAAATATCAGTTACTATCGGCTTAAAGGCTATTGGTGGGATATGCAATCAGACTTTTCCCTGCATACTTTTAAACCAAATACCTGTTTCGAAGATATTATTGATCGGTACAATTTTGACAGGGATTTACGTCTGATTTTATTTGATGCAATTGAACTCATTGGAATTGCCCTGAGAACTAAAATGATCTACCATTTATCTATCAGTTATGGAGGTCTGTGGTATATAAATCCTGCTTTCTTTGAACCAACAACAATTACAATTAACAATGTTATAAAAACCATTCATCAAAATACATTGGATGAACTTAAACTGGATTTTAACAGAAGCCAGGAAATTTTTATCAAAGACCAACGCAGCCGTTATCCAAACTTGGATGCAGATGCATGGAAGATTTTAGAAGTAGCATCAATGGGAACGCTATCAAAGCTATATAAAAACTTAAAACACCAACTGCCAGAAAAATCAATTATTGCAAATGAGATGGGATTAAATTCACACAGTGAGTTTTCCAGTTGGCTAGAAGCAATTACTTATATAAGAAATATAATTGCCCATCATTCAAGGTTGTGGAGCAGAAATATGGTTAAAAGGCCAACAGAACAAATTAATAATCCTATAGGATTATGGTTTGCCAATCCGCTTATTCCCGTGCAATCAAAAAAGCCTTTTTTAATTATTTCATGTATGGTTTACCTCTGTAATCAGATATCCCCTAATCATCAAATAAAGAGCAAAATCATCAACCTTTTTCATGCCAATCCTGCTATTCCAATATACAAATTGGGCTTTTTAAATAATTGGCAGAACGAACCCATCTGGCAATAAGTAAGTCAAGGCAACCCGAACAATATAAAAAGGAGCTATTGTAAAAATGTTTGTGTAATGAATGATGAATTTATGATTGCGCCCGTTTTTAATATAAAATAACTATTTGCGCCTATTTTTATTCTTTTGCACCTGTTTTTATTATAACTTGCGCTCAAATTTTATTTAATATGACTAATAGCGCTCATTTTTCTCATAATGCACTCGTTTTTCATGGCAGAACCTTACCGGAGAATGGTTATATTGTTGGTTATGCTGCAATCATTAACGGGCTGAACCTGGAGGTCCCTATGCCTGCACTCATTGCATTGGTTTGTAATCAAAACAAAAAATACCAGACCGCAGAGTGGAATGTATTTCCGATAAGCTATTTACCGGAAGATAATGCACAGCAGGCAGAAATAGAAGCCTTATACAAACACCTGGTTTTTGCACTTAAATATGAAGGCGTAAACTTGCTGGTATTCAGCTTTTTAACAAAACATTATACTGTGGATCAATTAACCGGATTGGTTAATATTGAACCAACAGGTCAATATTCACGGAAAATATGGTTTTTAATTGAATGGATTACGGGAAGAATCCTGCCAGATAAAGAAGATTTGCTTAAAAAGAGTTATATCCCTTTATTAGATGACAAACTTCAATATACTATTAAGGGGATTAAATCTCCCCGTCATTTAATTATTAATAATTTACCGGGTACGCATAATTTCTGTCCCTTGATACGCAAAACACCAAAGTTAGAATTATATATTACAGCCAATTTTGCCGAGCAAAAAAACTACTATTTGCAAGGCGTACACAAGGATATTTTGCAACGGACATCAGCATTTCTATTACTTAAAGATTCCAAAGCATCATTTACAATAGAAGGGGAAAACCCCAAAAACCAACGTGCAGCACGTTGGGGTAAAGCCATAGGTCAAGCTGGTACAAATGAGTTAACCAAAGAAGAATTACTTCGTTTACAGCAAATCGTAATAGAAAATGCAAGATTTTCAGAGATGGGTTTTCGTAAAAAAGGCGGCTTCGTGGGCGATTATGACCGAACTACAGGAGAACCGCTCCCCAGTCATATTTCCGCAAAATGGCAAGATGTTGAACAATTGATAGAAGGTTTGCTAAACACCAATGAATTGCTGTTAAAAAGTAAAGTAGATGCAGTACTGGCTGCAACTATCATTGCCTTCGGTTTTGTGTTTATACACCCTTTTGAAGATGGTAACGGCCGTATTCATCGTTATTTGATACATCATGTATTAGCAAAAAAACAATTTTCACAACAAGGGATTATATTTCCTGTTTCTGCTTCTATTCTTGACCATATAGATAACTACAGAAAAGTATTAGAGTCTTATTCACAACCGCTATTGGACTTTATTAATTGGAAGGAAACCCCAGACCATAATGTAGAAGTATTGAACGACACGATAGATTATTATAAATACTTTGATGCAACCCTGCAAGCGGAGTTTTTATATGACTGTGTAGCTGATACCATACAAAATATCATACCCAATGAAGTTTCTTATTTAACTAAATACGATGAATTTAAGCAGTATTTGGAAAATGATTTTGAAATGCCCGACAAAGTAGTTGCATCATTAGTTCGTTTTTTAGAACAAAATAATGGAATTTTATCGACAAGAGCCAGAGAGATAGAATTCAAAGACTTGACCGATGCAGAAATTAAAAATATAGAAAAACAATATAGTGTTTATTTTGAATTGTAATTAATGTATATTCCGGTCGATAGTGACCCCTCATTCCTGAGAAATACCAAAAACAAGTATTAATTTAACTCAAAGATAATCATGAATTTACAAATCTCAATTCTAAAAAGGTGCATTATGTTCGTATATATCCCTTCTCTACTCAGAGAAATTTCATAAATTTATCTGCAAACTCAGTGAATTTGTTAAATCCTTAATCAACAAAAGTATGAAGAAGCAATTTATTTCTTTTATACTGATCATTATGATCAGTATTGCATTTATGAACAGTTGTAAAGAGCACCGTCAGTTTGGCGATCCGGAGAAGCAGGCAATTCACGATACCATTAGCCAGCTTATGGCAAAAATCCTCATTTACGTCGAAAAGGCAAATACTGATTCCACATTCCAATGGCTCAGTGATGACAGCACATCTTTATTCATGTCGGGAGGGATGGCCTATTCAAAATCTGATCTTATATCCATGTTCAGGGATATCTACAACAATCTCAAGGGTCAGAAAATCGAAGAGTTGAAACACCAGGTTTTAGTGTTCTCGCCTGATGCGGCTGCCTGGATTGCTGTTTTAAAAGGGAATTATGTTACCCTGGATGATAAAAAGAATGATGAGTTTCTCGTCGAAACATGGATCTGGCAGCGTGAACCGTCAGGATGGAAAGTTGTTCATTATCACGAATCATATTTGAATATGCCGGATGATGCCCAAAAAGTTCAGGTGGAACAAGGATTGACTGAACTGGCAAAGAATATTGGTGGGAAAACGCTGACACCATCAGAGATACCACTCATTCTGACTGAATTTCTCAAAAAGAACCCCGTTATTTATGGCGCAACACTTGCCTTTGCTCCAACTGAAGTGGAAGGAAAGAAACATGAGGTAGCACCTTACATTTATCGCTCCGGCAACGAGTTCAAACAGGTCGAGCTACCCGAAAATTATGACTATACTGTAAGTGAATGGTATGCAGAACCGGTAAAAACCAAAGCGCCTTGCTGGAGTAATCCTTATTACGATGCCGGAGGAGGGGGTGTAGTGATGACCACTTACTCCATTCCGTTGTATGACAAAAACAACAACCTGATTGGCATACTAACCAGCGACCTGGAGATCAAATAAGTTATAAAATTGTATATTTTCTGCCCAATCTGGACAAATCTTAAATTTATTTCTAAATCAATCCACTTTTCGTTTAATGTTTACATCTGTCATCCTCCTATATGCCATAATTAGGATACCCTCAAGGCAAATTATACTTCATTCAGTAAAAGTTGATCTCAGGTATTATTTTCTAGGGTAGATGCATATAAGTGGATAACGGTAGGGTAAAAACAGGCATTTATTGAGTATAGTGTTTGATGATTTGGAAACCTGACCATGAATATATATATTTGTTTGGCACTCAGCTTGTGCAGCTGGTATTCTGTTATGTTCATTGAGTTAAGGGATTGCTTCTCGATTTGTGTCATTGACTTACAGATTTAATGATTTTTCACGTCTTATATTAAAAAAACCTTAATTAATTTGTATTTTAATCATAAAGGTTGTACCTTCGCACCAGCTCAGCAACCATTCTGCAAAGAAGTAAGTGTTGAAGGAGTAAAGATACCGTTCAGTGACCCTGAGCGGTTTCGGCTTTTTTAAAGGCTTCATACTCTTTTATAAGCTTTCTAATTCTGTGTTTTTCCACAATGTAGTAGGCAGTCAAAAGGAGATTTCTTTTTATGAAGTCTTTTTCAAAAATCTTATAAACAGCATTAAAATAAACTGAAAAGTCACCACCATACGTTTCAAGATATATCAACCCCGGAAAAATAAGTGTAACAGTTTGACTCATAAGCTATTTTTGAATTTTGAGGAACGCCAAACAAAAATGTTGAACTTTGACTCTTTTACTAAGGTCGATTTCAATAATGAGTAATGGGATCTGTGTTTAATATGCTCAATTAATTTGAGTTTTGTTTTGCTTGAAATAAGTCCTCTATGAACGTAAGAAACCGCTCCTGTAAAAAGGTCAGCTAATTGAATCAACTCTACTTCGTGTGATCGAACCTGTTGAACTTTCCTGATAATTTCCTTTGAAAAATCATAGCGATTATTTCTTAATACCTCTTCCAACTTGTGTACTTTTTCACGGCTTCGCGTATCTTTTATGTCAATGTAAATATTGTGGCTATATTCAGGATTAAGAATTATTTTCAACATATCAAAATACATTTTGTAATAAAATGTATCATGTGTATGCCCAAAGCCTTCATAATTCAATCCTTTCTTATCTGGTACTATTAAAACTCTGAAATGTAAATCATCGTCAGTAAAGAAAAAATCAATAAGCTCCTTAAAAAATTCGATTTTAGCAGCTGAAACTTTATTCCATTTAATTTCATAAGCGGACCTGTTGCTATTGGGATCATTAATTTTCTTTGGAATAAGCTTGTGTTTTTCCTTAAGCTCTTTAATGCGATAAAATATCTCAGATTTTTTAGCTTCCGGGCACCATATAGCTCCTAATGCCATAACATTTTCACCATCATTTTGAAGATGACAGCTTTCATCACAGTATATGTTTATTAATTCTTTCATAATTGTCATTTTAACTGCCATTGAATGATAAAGAGTTCTTCTTCTGTCACATTCTGGTTCAATCGTTTTTCAATATTATAAATCAGTTCGTCTGCGCCTTAAAGGCTGCTGTAAATTTTCTTCTGCTTTTTTTCATAACACTGGTAAATTTAATTGTTTTTTCAACTTAACCAGTGGTCTGAATTTTGGGGAGTATTATACCTCTGTTCGTCAATCTTTGAGGTTTAAAGCCTGTAGCCCTGCATACAATCCTTCATGTAAATTATATTTTGACTTTCATTAAATATTTCACTATATTTGTTTCCTTTTCAATAACTTCAAGTATTAACCTAATTAAAACAATGCTATGAAAACACTATTCAAATTAGCATTGGTTGCTATTATTGCAATGATTGCAACCACCGTTTTCGCCCAGGAATGGACGAAAGAACAAAAAGAGATCTGGCAGGTTATCGATAACAGCTGGATGAACTGGAAAACCGGGAACATTGAAGCTGCTACAGCTACCCTCCATGAAAAGTACCAGGGATGGAGCACCGAGGCACCATTACCCAGTAACAAAGCAGCCACCATACAATGGTTTCAGTCAATGAAGGATATTCCACAGTACAGGGAGTATGTGATAAATCCTGCACGGATCGTTGTGACGGAAAATGCTGCTGTTGTCCATTATTATTTTCAACTTGCGGTGACCTATACGATGGGGGATCAAAAAAAACGGGTAGAGAGGCAGGGAAAGTACGTTGAGTTTTATGTCAAAGAAGGCGGCAAGTGGCTTTGCCTGGGAGATATGACGGTATATGAAGATGAAGATGATGCTGAGGATTGATGCTGTTCTGAACGGTCACTGGTAAATCTGGACAAATAAGGATCAATATATAAGGTGGTATTTATAATCATTAATGACATAAAGTTACTTTTATTTTCTGAAATTTGAATATCCCTTAGTAAAGTCTATAAATTCATAAGCCTCCTTATTTTTGTGATCATCCAAAAAGTCATCTGACTTTCATCTACAACGCTGTGGTTATCCTCTGCCATAATAATGCCCTCTGTGATGTGCTATACAAGTAATTGATGCATTATCTGTCATAAGTGGAGTTCAGATACCTTTCACTACGAATTCTTGTATTATCACAGTATATGGCAATGAAGAATTGAAATGGCTGATTTGGTTACCCAGAACGCTTTTTATTGCTATTTTGATGAGAATAATATAATATAGTCTCCAGTAAGAGCAATACCAGAAATAATATATTTACTGAATTAGGTAATCAATCATCCTTGAGGCAGCGGATAGAGAACCCGGAGTCCTCGGCGTTGCCGAACATATCCATGACGGCGTAATTGTAGTACAGGCGCAGGGCAAACGCGTAGGGCGTACCGTACTGAAATGAAGACCAGAAGTAACCGTCGTAGTCAAGTTCGAAGAAGTTAACATCACAGCGAGAGCCCGCCGGAAGACCTGTAAACCCACTCTCGTTGGTCGCACCTTCATTAGGTTCATACCAAAGACCTGTACCGGCTTCGATGGTACCTGTGGACTTCATCTTTCCACCTGCAACGCTTTCTCCTAAATAGTTTGTCAAAATTGTCCATTCCCCGTCCGTAGGAACATGCCATCCATCAGGGCAAATGCCCTGCGCACCCTGCGTTGTAACATACTGCATCGCCTCAGGCCATTCATATAGACCTCCGTAAATAGCACAATTGGCGATATCGTTGTTATAACAGTACTTTTCAATGATCCCATTGTCGGTTTGCTGAAATCCGTTTGCGGTGCTGTTTATCTTCGTGCCAACATTCATATTTTCAGCCATCCAGCATTGTGTACCAATCTGTACTGTATTATAATTTTGTCCGTCTCTATCATCTACTAATTGTTGTCCACAAGTGAAACCTGAAGAAGAGAAACTAATTACCATATCATCGTAGTTTGAACCACAGTTATTTGAAATCGTCCAACTGAGTGTATAAGAATTGTCAGGTAAACCGGAAAACGGACTTGTTGGATTGGTTGGATCAGTTATAGTCCCACCCGTTCCATTGGTAATATCCCATAGTCCTGTGCCATATTCAGGCGTATTTCCTGCAAGATTTGTAGTAGTTCCAGGAAGATTCAATTGGTCAAGCCCGGCATCTGATTGTGAGGGTTGTGGTGAGCAGTCGTCCTTGAGGCAGCGGACAGAAAACCCGAACGTCTCCTCGTAGTTGCCGAACCGATCCACGCCGGCGTAATTGTTGTACAGGGCCCGGGCCCATGTGTAGTTTGTAGCGTACTGCGACGAAGTCCAGAAGTAACCGCTGTGGCCAAGGTTTCCAAAGTATCCAGCACTCTCTCCCGCCGGAAGAGCTGTAAAACCGCTTTCGTTGGTTGCACCTATGTTAGGCGAATCCCAGTGGGTTGTTCCGATTTCCTTTAAGTTGCCACCTGCATCCAAACCACGCAATCCACCATTATCCCATTCAGTATCTCCCACGGGGTACTGGCTATCAACAGTACCTTCCAATATCTTCCATTCATTATCCGTGGGTATGTGCCAATCCGTCGGACAGATACCTTGTGCGCCTTCTGTTATCATATACTGCATCATCTCATGCCATTGGTATAAACCTCCATATATGTCGCAATATGATTCCAAGTTTCCCTGGCAATATTTCTCTATCACCTGATTATCTGTTTGATTAATATTCACATCAATTCGAGTTCCTACATTCATATTTTCAGCCATCCAACATTGTGTACCAATCTGTACTGTGTTATAACTTTGCCCGTCTCTAGCATCTACTAATTGTTGTCCACAAGTGAAACTTAAAGAAGAGAAACTAATTACCACATCATCGTAGTTTGAACCACAGTTATTTGAAATCGTCCAACTGAGTGTATAAGAATTGTCAGGTAAACCGGAAAACGAACTTGTTGGATTGGTTGGATCAGTTATAGTCCCACCTGTTCCATTGGTAATATTCCATAGTCCCGTGCCATATTCAGGCGTATTTCCTGCAAGATTTGTAGTAGTTCCAGGAAGATTCAATTGGTCAAGCCCGGCATCTGATTGTGAGGGTTGTGGTGAGCAGTCGTCCTTGAGGCAGCGGACAGAGAACCCGTACCCCATTTGGGTGAAGTACCGTTGCACATCGGCGACACCGCAGTTCAGACCCCGGTACCACGCGTAGCCATAAAAAAAAGATGAAGCCCAGAAGTAACTGTAGTAGCCAAGGTGGCCGAAGTTACCACTGAAGTAGTAGCGTTGGCCCGCCGGTAGAACTGTAAAACCGTTTTCGTTGGTTGCACCTGTATTAGGTGAATACCAAAGACCTGTACCGGCCTCGATGGTACCTGTGGACTTCATCTTTCCACCTGCAACGCTTTCCCCTCCTAAATAGTTTGTCAAAATTGTCCATTCCCCGTCCGTAGGAACATGCCATCCATCAGGGCAAATGCCCTGTGCTCCTTCTGTTGTTATATATTGCACCGCCTCAGGCCCTTCATACAAACCACCGTAAATATCACAACTGTCCTCCTCGTTGTTATAACAGTACTTTTCAATGATCCCATTATCGGTTTGCTGATATCCGCTTGCGGTGCTGTTTATCATCATGCCTACATTCATATTTTCAGCCATCCAGCATTGCGTGCCAATCTGTACTGTGTTATAACTTTGCCCGTCTCTAGCATCTACTAATTGTTGTTCACAAGTGAAACCTGAAGAAGAGAAACTAATAACCACATCATCTGAGTTTGAACCGCAGTCGTTAGAGATTGTCCATTTAAGTGTATATGAATTATTCGCTAAACCATAAAAAGAAGTTGTTGGGTTGGTTGGATCAGTAATAGTCCCACCCGTTCCATTGGTAATATTCCATAGTCCTGTGCCATATTCAGGCGTATTTCCTGCTAGATTAGTAGAGGTTCCCGGAATATTTAATTGGTCAAGCCCGGCATCTGATTGTGAGGGTTGTGGTGAGCAGCCCTTGAGGCAGCGGACAGGTAACCCGTACCCATTGTTGTCGAAGTACCGGGAGACGTCGGCGAGGTTGTAATGCAGGAGCCGGAGCCACGCGTCGTAGGTATCGTTCTGCGATGAAGACCAGAAGAAACCGTAGCTGCCAAGGAAGCTGAAGGTACCATTGCTGAAGCTGCGGAAGCCCTCCGGAAGACCTATAAAACCGCTTTCGTTGGTTGCACCTGTATTAGGTGAATACCAATGACCTGTACCTGCCTCGATGGTACCTGTGGACTTCATCTTTCCACCTGCAACGCTTTCCCCTCCTAAATAGTTTGTCGAAATTGTCCATTCCCCGTCCGTAGGAACATGCCATCCATCAGGGCAAATGCCCTGCGCACCCTGCGTTGTAACATACTGCACCACCTCAGGCCATTCATATAAACCTCCGTAAATAGCACAATTGGCGACATTGTTGTTGTAACAGTACTTTTCAATAATCCCATTATCGGTTTGCTGATATCCGCCTGCGGTGCTGTTTATCATCATGCCTACATTCATATTTTCAGCCATCCAGCATTGCGTGTCAATTAATACAGTTGAATAACGATGGCCGTCTCTCTGGTCGTAAAGAAGATCCCCACAGGTAGTAAATTCTAATATAGGTTCGCCTATTGTATCTAACCAAATAGATTCTACACTTTTATATGTTACAATCCCTCCTTTAATAATATATGTTCTGTACTTTAGTTTATCATTGACAAAATCAAAGTTTGTTATTTGCTCAGTTGTATCATTAATGCCATTTGAACCATTTACATTAAATGCCTGGCTTGTCCGTATTTTTCCATCTACATCCAGCTTTTCGGCAGGCAGGTTTGTTCCAATTCCTATTTGCCCAACTTCGGTTTCAATGATGGAACTTGAGGTTAATGCAGTTCCGTTCCATTTAGGAACGCGGTTTAATGTAATTGTACCCACCTTGGGATCAGTTTCTGTGAAATTCTTCAGGTACCCGGCGGTTGCATGGTTGCCCCAGCCGTAAGCTGTGTTCCAACTGGTAATGTTACCGCTTGTTATTCCATTTGCAGGATGTGCGAAAAATACCGGGTCGGTTTCGGTGTAGCTTGTCATGTAACCTGCTATGGCATGGTTGCCCCAGCCGTATGCTATATTCCAATTGGCAATGTTACCGCTTGTTATTCCATTTGCAGGATGTGCGATAAATACCGGGTCGGTCTCGGTGTAGCTTGTCATGTAACCTGCTATGGCATGGTTGCCCCAGCCGTATGCAGTGTTCCATTGACCAGAATTTCCTCCAGTCGCTGTTATCACACCATTGACATGCAGCATGGTAGAAGGATTCATTGTTCCTATTCCGACCATTCCATTATTCGAATTGTAAATATGATCCCCATTCTCTGACCATAATTGTTTCCTGTTACCATTATCACCGCTCTGTTCTGCATAAAGTGCATAGGGAACAGATAACAACTCCGATGTCCCTATCAGTTGATAGTTTGATCCCCCTGTGATGTCCATCTCTATTTTCAGGAAGAACGGACCATTTTTCCAGTCAATAGCAGTAAACATGCCTGATAAGACCTTGCCTTTTCCAATCTCTAAATTGATCAGACCTAAAAAATTGGAAGGCGGGTTTTGTGTTTCACAGTAAACGACTGTACCGTCAGTACTGCCCTTGAGCAGACTGATACGTAAGCAGATATCTTGGTTAACAATGGGATTGCCAGCATTATCTCTTGCAATGGCTTGGTATTTAATGGCTTGAGGGGCTTGTCCAAATGAAATAACTATTGATACAAGGACAATAAAGATTACTGGTATAACTTTTTTCATTATTGGGTGAGTTTATTGGTTACTACGTATGTATAACGCAACTATTTATTTACCCATACATTTGGGAGGGAATAACGCAGCTGTTGTTTGCTATTCTTAAATATTCAACAAATTAATACCTATGACATCATTGCCAAAAGTATAATCCTTTTCATGTCTTAAAGATTTTAACATTATATAATAAAAATATCACTATTGTCCGGTTAAAATTCAATTTCGTCCCTACGGGACTTAATGCTATTTTGTAATTTACTTTCTACCAATATCTTGTCCCTACGGGACAGTCCCGATAGGGACAAAATATCGGTAGAATAATAAACACCCCTGATTTATTTAAGTCCCATCGGGACACAATATTGATAAGGCTACTGGCATGTTCCTCCCTTTTTATCCGGACAGTAGTGTAAAAATATAACCAAAATCCTGACTCCACAATACCACTTTCGTGTGATTTTTATGATGGATTAACTCCTCTCCCCGAAGATTTTATTTACCGCTTCTATGCGGGATTGCACATGGAGTTTCTGGTAGATGTTGTTAATGTGTTTCCTGACGGTTTCGGTACTGATGAAAAGTTTATCGGCAATTTCCTTATACCGGAAGCCTTTTGCAAGAAGACCCAGCATCTCGGTTTCCCTTTTGGTAAGCAGGTGAATGGCATCATTAACGGTAGGTATTTTAAAGGATTCCATAACACGCCTGGCAATTTGCGGAGTCATCGGGGATCCCCCGGCGTGAAGTTCATGGATGGCATCAATGATTTTTCCGGGATCATCAGTTTTCAGCAGGTATCCTGTTGCTCCTGCTTTCAGTGCATTGAAAACCGAATCATCATTCTGGAATATGGTGCACATGATAAACTGCATTTCAGGGTGAATAGATTTCAACTGCCTGACACATTCAATCCCATTCATCCCGGGAAGTTGAATATCCATTAAAACAATATCGGCAGGATTACCGGTAAGAAATTCCAGACCGGTTTCTGCATCAGCAAAAGTTCCGGCACATTCAAAGCCTTCTGTGGTTTGGATAAGGATTTTCAGGCTTTCCCTGATATCTTCATCGTCTTCAATAATTGCTATAGAGATCATGATGCAAATTTCCTTTTAAAAAAAGCAAGGATCAATAACACAAAAGTTGTATTTTTTTTAGATCCACGAACGGGGAAAATAAGCTTGATTAAGGTGCCCTGGTTTTTATCAGAGCTAATCTTGAAATTACCCCCGATATCTTTCATCCGTTGATTCATATTGCTGAGCCCGTTTCCCCAGTTTTGTTTTTCCTGTACAGAGAACCCTGTCCCATTATCGGATATTTCAAATTCTGCCAATCTTTTCCTGAAATTCATTGTGAGCCGCACCCTGGTGGCTTTTGAATGTTTTGTAATATTATATATGGCCTCCTTGATGACCAGGAAAATATTCCGGCGGTATTCATCGCTGACAGAGTTTGCAGGGATTTCATCAGGAAATTCAATATTTACTTCAATCCCGCTCATTTCGAGGTATTCTGTGACAAACCTGCGGATGTAAGCAAAAAGACTTTCCAGGTTATTTTTTTGCTGGTTCATTGTCCAGATGATTTCACCGATACTCCCCAATACTTTTTTACCTGCTTCAGAAATTTTCCTGAGTTTTTCCTGCATCTCATCATCTTTGTTCGTTTTTTTCTGTAAGTGCTGGCTGATCACAGTGATACGGGTAAGTTCAGCCCCGATGTCATCATGGAGTTCTTTCGAGATCCGGTTCCTCTCTTTTTTAATCAGCCTGATCTTTTCGTGCTGACGCATAATGATGGAAATAATTACGGCAAAGATCAGCAACACGCTAACACCGCCCACAAATCCATTGCGAATCAGTTTTTGTTTTTGCAATTCTTCCAGGGCTAAGGCATCCTTCTTTTCCTGTTCGGCTTTTGCCAGTGATTCTTTTTTGTCAAACTCATATTGCATTTGAATTTGAACCGTTTTTTTTGTGTTCTCTTCGTTTACTAAACTATCGCGGTAAATAATATACATCTTATAATTCTCCAATGACTGCTTAAAATTACCTTGTATACTATCCAGTTCAGCCAAAAACCTATAGCTATTATCAATTTCACGGGGGTTGCCAATCTCTTTTGCAAGTGATAATCCTTTATTCAGATACCGGGATCCCTCATTGTTTTTATTCAATTTTATAAAAGCAGCTCCGATATAGTTGAAACGATGGGCCATCTGATCTTTATCACCGAGTTCTTCAGCGATTTTTAAAGAAGCCAAATAATACTTCAACGCTTCAGCATAATAGCCCTGCATCGAATAAACAATTCCGATATTGGATAGATCAATAGCTTCCCCGGCTATATCGCCTAATTCTTCGGATATTTTTAATGCTTCCAAAAATATTTTTAACGCTTCGGCATGATTGCCCTGGTGATCCTCATAAATATTTCCGATGTTGGTAAGATTCTCAGCTTTCCCCCTTTTATCACCTAACTCTTCATTTAGTTTTAATGCCATGAAATAATTTTTTAAAGCTTCGGCATAATTGCCTTGATCCATATAAATAACTCCGATGTTGTTGTATGAACCAGCTATATTTATTTTATCCCCGATTTCTTCCTGGATTTTTAAGGCAGCGAAAAAATTCTTTAATGCTTCGGGATAATTTCCCAGATAATAATAAACAGTTCCTATGTTGTTGTATACATTAGCTATTCCTTTCTTATTCCCCATTTCCTGATAGATTATCATGGCAGAGGAAAGATTCTTTATCCCTTCAAAGTAATTCCCTTGAAATTGATTAATAGTTCCAATACGGTTGTAAGCATCACCTTTTCGTTTCATGATTATTAATTTGTAAGCTGACGTTGCTGAAGTGATAAGTTCGTCACATAACATCAATACATCATTTAAGTTTTTCAATGCTTCTTCATATTTTCCAATGTTGCTTAATCCATTACCAATGGCAAGATGCGCATCTGCAATCCCCATTTTATAATTTATTTTTGTTGCAAGCGCCAGCGCTTCATAGGCAAAATAAATCCCAGTGTCGGGGTCATAAGAAAGAAATTCATAAGTAAGAGCGGTCAGGGTCTTTACTTTGGTAGTATCCTCTTTTGCGGAATTTAAGATGGTGAAGAGGGAATCAATTTTTTCCTGCCCTTGTTTTTGGCTAAAAGATTGCGTCGCTATGCTTGCAATGATGACCAGGAGGAAGAGCGCTTTTTTCATGAGTTGGCTATTTAAAGGATGATATTGTTCTGTTCAATTCTTCCAAACAGTTAGCAAAAGGAGTATCTCAAAGAGCATATCCGGGTAACGGCAGTCCGTATTAAAAACTCACAGGCTGAAATATGGCCCTATAAATTTATGAATAAATAACCGGGTATCAATAAAATAGACTTATTTTATACGAATCCGGTTAAACCTTTAAAATTTGTTTAGGAGGCTGGGAGGCAGGGGTTCAGGTGTTGAATTTGTCGGCCAGCCGGCGGATTTGTGGTTCATGAAAATTGACCTTCTTTTTTTGCAAGTATGCACTAAAGGTTCAATTGAACCAATTTATGAATTTAAGGATGTCGCTCGCTACACTCTTTGCTCTCAAACTGAGCTTGGAGCGCCGAATTATTATTACCCCAAACTTTTTTCTCAAATGTCAAAGAATACGGTTACTAATGGGTATGATGTGGCGGAAATTATTGTTGGTAATGAAGCTTATGATATGTATAGTTCATACACTCTTGTTGATAATTCAAAATTGGATAGCTTTTATGTAATATTTTCAACTTTCGTGAATTCAATAAAAGTCGAAAGAAACATAAAGCTGGTTTCAACACCGACGGGTATTAATTATTTTGGAGAAGAATATTGGGATATGGTTTCTTTTTTAGATAATATCAATTTAGAAAATAACTCTGAATTAAATCTTAGAAGAAATCAGCTAGTTGAGTTTATAAACAATCAATTGGTGTTATTTCATAAAATAAATCCTAAAAGACAAAATATGAAGGGATACTGTGGTATTTCCATATGTGCATTGATAAATGATAAGAAAAAAAACGAATATAAGAATTTAGAATTTTATAGATTGTTAAAGGAAATTCCACAACTCAAAATTAAAGAATAAAATAACTATGCATAATAAGTAAGACTTCGTGTAGCACAAAATAAAATCGTGTTGCTGGAAATGTATATTCCTGACCAAACTGTTTCCCCATTCTTGAAGTAATTGTAACTTAAATGGGATCATTTAATCTGCCATCTTCCTTATGTCCTCATTTAGGTACCCTTCATTCAAATTATGCATCATTTAGTAAAAGTTGACATCTGGTACTACTAATGCCCTATTTTTTTAATCTTTCCTTTTTTCTTACTTTTGTCTTGATGAATTTAATTGGGCAAAATATCGACAAAATCAAAAAATTATGCTCTGATCACCATGTGGAGCAATTATTCATTTTTGGCTCTATTAATACAGAGAAGTTTAATGAGCAAAGTGATGTTGATATTCTCATTCAATTCAGCTCCCGAATTGATCCTACAGAATATTTCAATAATTATATGGATTTCAAAGAACAATTGGAATCTATGTTAAATAGAGAAGTTGATATAGTTGAAAATCAAGCCGTAAGAAATCCTATCTTCAGAAAAATCCTGGACAGGGATAAAATCTTGGTTTATGAACGAAAAAGTGCTTAAATCCCTTTTCTGACATTAAATTAGCAATTAATGAGACAGATACTTTTCTACCTTCAGCCAATCTTACTTTTGGGGAGTATTATACATTCCTGAAGTAATTATGATAAAAATGTGCCCCTTTGATCTATCATCTTCCTATATGCCTTCATTCTGGTACCATTCACGCAAATTATGCTTTATTTAGAAAAGTTGATATCAGATACTTCTTTTGAGAGAAAATGCATAAAAGGGGTTAAAGGGTACGGCAATAACAAGCATTTATTAATTCCTGAATCAGCCCACTTTTGGCTGAAGATTTACAATTTTTAACGATAAAGTCGTTATATTTACACGTTCAAGTAAACACAATATCCTGTTTAAGCCTTTCTTAAATGAAAGAACACCGCAAACTCGCCGCCATCATGTTCACCGACATCACCGGCTATTCGGCCCTGATGTCGAAGGATGAAAAAATGGCTATGCGCGTCCTGGAGAAAAATAGGTCAATCCACAAAACGGCTGTTTCCAAATTCAACGGGGAATACATCAAAGAGGTTGGCGACGGGACGCTGGCTACCTTCCAAAGTTCCATGGACGCCGTCAATTGTGCCATTGTAATCCAGAAGGCATGTTGCAAAGTAACTTTACTGAAGGTACGGATTGGTATTCATATCGGAGATATTATTGTAAGTGAAGGCGATGTGTTCGGGGATGGTGTCAACGTAGCTTCCCGGATTGAAGCAGCAGGTGAACCAGGAGGCATTTATATTTCCGAAAAGGTGTACGATGATATCAAAAATAAATCGGGTATCAGAGCAGTATTTTTCGGAGAAAAGATTTTAAAGAATATCCCGGATCCAGTTAAGATTTATTCTATAATCGCCGGACAAAAGAAATCAGAAATAGCTGAATCCGTTCTTAAAGGTCATAGTATGTCAAAAGAAAAATCCATTGCAGTGTTACCATTTGTGGATATGAGTCCGGAGAAAGATCAGGATTATTTCTGTGATGGTATAACAGAAGAAATTATCAATGCTCTTGCACATAATGAAAGCTTTAAAGTTATTGCCCGTACTTCTGCTTTTGCATTCAAGGATAAACAGGTAGATATACGTGAAATAGGACGGATACTTGATGTTGAGACATTACTCGAAGGCAGCATCCGGAAGGTGGGCAACCGCCTTCGTATAACAGCACAGCTTATTAAAGTTGCTGATGGTTCACACATCTGGTCAGAACGTTACGATCGTGAAATGAAAGATGTGTTTGCCATCCAGGATGAAATATCGCTGGCAATCCTGGATAATCTGAAAGTTAAACTTTTAGGTGAAACAGAAGCAATGATTGCGAAACGGCATTCTGGAAATCTTGAAGCTTATAACCTGTATTTGAAAGGCACTTACTATTGGCAAATGATGACAGCGGAAGGATATAAAAAAGCTACAGAGTATTTTGAACAAGCACTCCAAAAGGATCCAGACTATGCACTTGCATATACCGGATTGGCTGCTGTCAACATAGTCAGCACAACTTTTGGAAATATTTCACCAAACGAAGCTTTACCCAGAGCAAATGAATATACAAATAAGGCTCTGAAAATAGACAGTACTCTTGCTGAAGCCTATTCTGCACTTGGTTCAATCAATATATATTATTGGAACTGGAAAGAAGCAGAACGGAATTTTAAGCATGCTCTTCAGATAAATCCAAACTCCTCCTCGATTCATATAGACTATTCGTGTTTGCTAATAGTTACCGGACGTCATGAGGAGTCAATCTCCGAAGCAAAACGAGCCCAGGAGCTTGATCCGCTTTCATGCTATATCAATACACGAACAGGTGATTCCTTTGAATATGCTGGTCAGCATGACAGAGCGATAGAAGAATATAGGATGACCCTGAAAATAAATCCGAATTACTTCTTTACACACTTTCAGCTCGGGTGGGTTTATTATTATGCAAAAGGAATGGTCAAAGAGTCAGTTGCTGAATACATGAAGGCAGTTGATCTTTCAGATGGAAATCCGTTTGCAATAGCATGTCTTGTTTGTCGTTATTATCAAATTGGGGAAAAAGATAAAGCAGATAAACTATTTGAAAGTGTAAAGAAAAGGTCAGAAACGGAATATGTGCCTGCAACATCTTTTTATCTGATCCATAGAGTCCGGGGAGAAGAGGATCTGGCATTGGAGTGGCTAAAGAGAGCCTGCAATGAGCATGACACATTTCTTCCTTGGCTCAGAGTTAATCCTATTTTTATTCCTGAAGGTTCACGCTATATGGCCCTGTTAAAGGAAGTGGGACTGTGATAATAACCGACAAAAATGATCCATCTCGCGATAAAGTGTCTCCCCGGAAGGACTCGAACCTTCGACCCGATGATTAAGAGTCATCTGCTCTGCCAGCTGAGCTACGGAGAGTTTTAAAAGGCGTGCAAAATTAAGCAAAATTTCCTGACATCCCATTCTCCATTAGTAAAGATTATTTCTTCTATTCAATATCACTACCTTTGTAAAGCAAATCCCTGTATTTCCATAATGGCTGAAAATAATAAATCCAAACGGTCGGCTCTACACATAAGCAAAGGAGTTGAGAAACAGTTAACTCATAATGATGATGCCGTACGTCGCTTCAAGAGTATGGCGAGGAGATCTCTGGAAGTGAACGAATATATGGAGGGTATACTTTCGCATAATCGCACACTTCTGAGTAAAGCCATCACTCTTATTGAAAGTTCCCTGCCGGAACATCAGGTCATCGCGCAGGGTGTCATTGAAAAATGTGTTCCTTTTAGCGGGCGATCCATACGGATAGGAATAACTGGTGTGCCTGGCGTTGGCAAAAGCACATTCATTGAGGCGCTGGGAAAATATCTGACCGGCCAGGGGCGTCGGTTAGCTGTTTTGGCCATCGATCCCAGCAGCCAGCGTTCCAAAGGCAGTATCCTTGGTGATAAAACACGTATGGAAGAGCTCTCTGTCGATCCTGATGCATTCATCCGGCCTTCACCGTCGGCAGGATCGCTCGGTGGCGTCACCCGTAAAACCCGTGAAACCATCATCCTTTGTGAAGCAGCCGGATTTGATACGATTTTTATCGAAACAGTGGGTGTGGGACAATCCGAAACCGCCGTACATGGCATGGTTGATTTCTTCCTTCTGCTCATGCTCGCCGGTGCCGGTGACGAGCTACAGGGAATAAAGCGCGGAATCATGGAAATGGCCGATGCCATCATTATCAACAAGGCCGATGGCGACAACCTGAATAAAGCCCGGCAAGCTATGCGCGAATACCAAAATGCCCTGCACCTCTTTCCGCCAACTGAATCGGGTTGGATACCCCGTGTCAGTATATGCTCTTCTCTAAATAAATCTGGTGTTGAAGAGGTATGGAAAACCGTAATGGATTATGTTAATCTGACCCATGACAATGGATCATTTAAGAAAAGAAGAAAATCTCAAAATTTCCAAGCTCTGATTGATGCCATCAACGAAAGGCTGAAAGATAATTTCTATGCGAATTCATCAATCAAACTTGTGAAAAATGAGATTGAAAGTGACCTGCTCTCTTCAAAACTCACACCATATGCTGCCGCCCAAAAATTGCTGGAAATCTATTATAAAAACTTAACTGATTAACCCAGGGTATTTAATCGATCCCGACTCGCTTCGCAGTCGGGATTAATTCGACTTACAAATTTTACTGCACTTTGCTTGTAAAATTTGAGTCTCATTAATCAGTTTGTTTGCATCTACGAGGATGCGTTTTTATTCATTGGAGATAATAGAGATGCTAAGATGCTTATACCCAGAATAGCCATGACTACATATAGCGACATGGCAGTGGTAAATCCGATCTCCTCAAGCCAGGTATGCAATATCAGCTTGAAACCGATGAAGGTTAGTAACACGGATAATCCATGCTTGAGATATCGGAACCGGTCCATGATATTGATCAGTAAAAAAAATAACGACCGTAATCCAAGAATCGCAAAAATGTTCGAGAAAAAAACGATAAAAGGATCTTTTGTCACCGAAAAAATGGCTGGTACAGAGTCAACGGCAAAAATAACATCTGAAAATTCAATGACCAGTAATACGATTAACATGGGGGTAACGAATATCTTTCCTCGTTTACGGATCATAAAATGATGTCTCACATTCCGTGGATAAACAGCAAAGTATCTGGAGGCTAACTTTACAACGGGATGGTTTTTGGTATCTATTTCTTTTATTTTGTTCCTTGTGCGGAACATCTGTATACCGGTGTAAACCAGGAAACCACCAAACATGTAAAGGACGATTTCAAATCGGGAAATAAGTGCTGCCCCAAGAAAAATGAATAAAAAGCGCATGACTATGGCGCCCAGAATACCCCAGAACAATACCCGTTTATAATATTTGTTCAATATTCCAAAAGCCATAAAAATCATGATAATAACGAAAACATTATCTACCGATAGTGAATATTCGATCAGATATCCTGTTAAATACTCCAGGGCAAGGTTTTTCCTGTAAAGGTTTAGTATCACATTTTCATCGGTAATATCTTCGATTTTTACAGAAGGATGGTAGGCCGCTACATTATCCCTGATTTGATCGGCGACAGAAGTTGGATGATCAGAAAGTCCGATCCCATGAATATACTCTCCTCGAAATCGCAGGAATAAATAAAACAGCATCGCCAGGCAAATCCATACCAGCGTCCAAATGATAGCCTCCCTGAAAGAAATGCTATGACTCTGACGCCCGATGACTTTCAGATCAATAATTACGACCGATAAAACGATAAACAGAAAACCAAAGAAGAACAGCGTTTCAAAAGAATTGGTGAAAAAAATTGAAGTCAAAGGATTCATCAGAGCTTAGAATAAGCTGTCAAATTTAATAAAGAAACACCTTATTAGTTTTGAAAACGATAAAATCCTATTCAGAGTTATAATAATAATGTTGTTGTATACAAGAATTAAAATGGATTTTTATTAATTTTGCCATCCTTTTTTTGTAACCAGGTAAAAGTGAATGACATGAATAATTCTCTAGCATTAAATCCCAATCCTCTTGTTCAATATCTTGATAAACCGGCATCTGATTTTACAAAAGCTGATCTAATCCGGTATATCGAGGATAATTTCATTGAAATGATCAATTTCCGGTATGTTGGTGGAGATGGAAGACTGAAAGAACTGAATTTTGTGATCAATAACAAAGAACATCTGGATACTCTTCTTTCCACGGGTGAACGTGTTGATGGATCAAATCTCTTCTCGCATATCGAGCCGGGTTCAAGTGACCTGTATGTCATTCCGCGTTACCGTACAGCTTTTCTCAATCCCTTTACCGAGACTCCGACACTGGATATTCTGTGTTCATTTTATGACAAGGACGGCAATCCCTTGAAAATGGCTCCCGAGAATATACTCCACAGGGCACACGACATACTTAAAACCCGGACGGGATACTCCTTTCAGGCAATGGGCGAACTCGAATATTACGTTATCGACACTCATGATCCCTTATTTGAAACGGACGATCAGCGTGGATATCATGAAGCGGAGCCATTCTCCAAATTTGGCGAGTTCCGCAAGGAAGCTATGCTCGCTATTGCCCAAGCCGGTGGATATATTAAATACGGGCATTCAGAGGTCGGCAATTTCAAAATCGACAACCTGGAATATGCACAGAATGAAATTGAGTTTCTGCCTGTCGACATTGAGGATACCGCCGATCAGCTTGTTGTTGCCAAATGGATTTTGCGCACCCTTGCCTACAAATATGGCATCACAGTCACGTTTGCTCCAAAAATCACTGTCGGCAAAGCTGGCAGCGGACTGCATATCCATACCCAGCTAATGAAAAACGGTCATAATATAATGGTCAAAGATGGCAAACTGACTGATGAAGCTAAAAAAGCTATTGCAGGATTCCTCCAGCTTGCCCCTTCACTCACAGCTTTCGGCAATACCAATCCAACATCCTATTTCCGCCTTGTCCCGCACCAGGAAGCTCCAACAACCATTTGCTGGGGTGACCGTAACCGCTCGGTGCTGGTCAGAGTTCCTTTGGGTTGGTGTAATAAGGTAAATATGGTTGCTGATGCCAATCCACATGAAAATACAACATTTATTGATCACTCGTGTAAACAGACTGTCGAATTCCGTTGCCCCGATGGTTCAGCTGATGTTCACCTTCTCCTTGCAGGACTAACTGTTGCAGTCCGTCATGGATTTGAGATGGATAACGCCCTGGAATATGCGCAAAGAACCTATGTGGATGTTGATATCTTCAATGACCAGGACAAAATCAAGATGAAAAACCTTGCCAGGCTTCCATCATCATGCTGGGAATCAGCCGAATACTTGCTGAGACATAAAGATATCTACAAACAATATGATGTTTTCTCCGACGACATCTTAGACCTCATAGTAAGCAAACTGAGAAGTTATAACGACAAAAACATCCGTGAAAGGCTAAGCTATAACCAGGAAGAACTGCTGAAAATTGTAAACAAATTCTTTCACTGCGGATGATGATAAATCCGTGGGGTTCCTGTAACTTTAGTATGCGCCCGCCTGATGTGTATGCTCTCATGTGACACGCTCTTTTCAGAAGATGATAATCCAGTGCGTAAAAAAATCATTTTTTTTAAAAAAAATGGGTACGTTTTTGTCATTTTCGGATTAATAGGTATAGGTGTTAAAGGAGCGCGCTGACGACACTAAAAGGCGGATACTGAAAAGCCTGTAACAGAGTAAGTAAAAATAATGTAGGAGGAATTATGAAAAGGACGCTTGTATTTTTGTTGGTTGTTTTGATGATGGGAGGTATGCAACAGTTGAAGGCAACTCCTGCGCAAACAAATTCTGCTAACTCGGGTCCAAAAATAAAAATTAAAATTTGTCTTGAGATCGAATTTGGCAATCCCAATAAGGATTGCAGAGGGTTCGGGATTTGCCATTTTGGCATCTCATTTATTGATGCTCCGGTTCCGAGTGGGCCGCCTTTCACTACAGCAGTTTCGGAGGCCTATTTCGATGATGAAAACCATTTCGTCACGGAATTTAAAAAATCAAATACAAAAAGTGAGACTATCACTATATACCTTAACCAGAAATTCATTGTTGAGGAAGACTTTCAGGTACCCCGTGCTGTGCTTGACGCTTTGCAATATAAGGGTAATGTTACCATCAAAGCCGGTCAGTATGATGTAAAAGATACCGGACAAACACTCGTGGTGAAATTTTAAGGGTAATCGTCGGTGAGGTTGTTCAACGGGTAGAGTAAAAAGCCTATTGGACAACCTCTTACCAATAATTCACAGGACATTCATTTAATGCCAATTTGTATGAAAACAATCAGGTTTCTCAGTTTTATTGCATTGATTTCGGTATTCGCTTCCTGCACAAAGATATATTTGGTAATAAATGGGATGCATAAACCGCGGATAGAAAATAAAACAACCATAAAAAATTTTCTCGATAAAAAAGAAATGAGGCAGGACAATGTCTATGTAATCTGTGACACGACTCATTATTTCGCATTGATAAAATGTGAACAATTCCCGGGGATTCCTGAAATGTGGTACTTCAATAAGGATGGGTATTTTATGCAACTCAGGGATCCTGAAAAATGCAACGCAGAGAATACCGGAATAATCAACTCTCTATCTGACATTCACAATTATGAAGTGGATAGCCTGTTTACTTTCGGACAATTTCTACCCTATTTAAAAACACTCGATGGCCAGGATGTCGGACAAAATATAAATGAAACACCGGATATCTACGCAGTCATATTCTGGTCACTTTACACTGGCCATCTTAATTTAAAGGTCAAAGACTGGGAAGATGAACTTTACAATACACTTTCATCATTAAAAATCAAAGTTTTAAAAGTTAATTTGGATCTGCAGGAGAGTTGGAATGTGCCGCTGGATGTAAAATTTTCCTTTATGTCAAAAAAATAATCTGGTTAACATGTCTAACCGGAATATCTTATTACGTTATTGGTCAGACCAAGACAGACGACATCAATAGTTATGATATCTCAAAATTCATTGATCTGCAGAATACGAATTTTCGATCCGTTTTAGTCGAAAATCTCACTTATACAATCTCTTTCAATAACTACTCGGAATGGAACAAACATAACAAATCGATCAGTCTTTTTTCTTTATTTCAGGACTTATCTTACAACCTGACTATTGAAAAAAAACAACACTTTAAATTTTGTTCCAGCTTTCGCCATCAATTGGGGTTTCAATATATACCTGACTCCATAATCCATAAAACCCTTGATGAAACCTCGTTATATACAAAGACATCATTTCCTTTGACAAAAACTATACACTTCACACTGAATACTGATGCCCGTATGCCTTTGCTAAATTCCTATGAAAACATTTATGACGATAGTACACATCAAAATGAAAAAAAGCTGAGGGAAGGCTTCATGACACCAGCCCAATGCATATTGAGCGGAGGATTTGATTTTAAGGGGGGAAACCTGGGATCATTAAATATCGGGATTTCTAGCGCTAAATTCATTTATATCTATAATCAGGCCGTATATACTGATATGAACACCGATTTGTACTACGGAGTTAAAAAAAACAAAAAAATACTTTTCGAATACGGACTAAGCACAGAGCTGATATTTATTAAGGAATTCGGCAATTCAATAAAATGGAATTGTAATATTAAAGCGTTTAAAAATTTTAATATGCCTATTGATCTAAATATCAGGAACGAGTTTAGCATCATTCTTGGAAAACATATCAAATCGAGCATTCAGACACTAATTGAATATGAAAAACTGATAAATAAAGCGTTACAATTGGAGAACATCGTCACTATCGGATTTTATTTCGGGCAAGAATGATCTGTATGCAAAACAATAGCTGATAGCTAACAAATGTGGGATATCAGTTTAATGAATAAGTTATACTGGGGCCATAAGAGATAACCCCAGCATGGTCATTCATATTTTATTGCATTTACGGGATTTGAGGTAGCTGCTCTAAGGATATAGATACTAATGGTGAGTGTACCTATTCCCAGAGCGAGAATGCCGGCAAGTAAGAAAAAGATCCATGACATGGTATCATGATAAATGAATGTATGATTTATCCATATATCAAGCCTCCACCAGGCAATAGGCGCAGATATCACAAAAGCAATCAGGATAAGAATGACGAATTCCCTAACCAATAATTGCATGATGTTCCCTACTGTAGCACCATGAATTTTCCGTATGCCGATTTCTTTAAAACGTTGTTCGGCAATAAACGAGGATAAACCTAATAAACCAAGCAGAGCAATTAATATGGTCAAAATGGCGGCAAGCCTGAAAATGACACCTAACTTATGCTCTGCCTGGTACATCTCATCGAGTCTCTGATTAAGAAATGCATAATCAAAAGGCCTTTTGGCGCCAAATGCATGCCATTTGGATTCAATAAAATCGAGTGTTGACTGAGTATTTTCGTCACTTATACGGACAGATAAGAAATATCGTGGTTCATCACTGATAAAGAGGATAATAGGTTCTATCTTATTATGTAATGATTTAAAGTTAAAATCTTTAACCACACCAATAACTTTCAGTATCCTACCCGTGTTGCCATTAAGATCGAATCCGTACTGTATCTTTTTTCCTATCGGATCATCCACCCATCCAAGGGTTTTCACCCCTGTTTCATTGATTATGACTGCCTCTGTTTTATCGGTTCCCATAGCCTGGTCAAAATCTCTCCCTTTTACTATCTCCATACCCATCACTTTAATAAAATCAAAGTCGGTCTGAGCCAGTATCAGGGCATTATCCTTCATCTCATTCGCCATCTGAACCCTTACTACCTGAATCCAGTTGATCTCCCCGGGAATACCAGTTGAATTGGTTACACCAAGTATATTAGAATTCGTGAGCAATTCTTTTTTAAATGATTCCGATTTACTCCTGAAAGTCGAATCCTGTAATTGAAGCACCACCATATTCTTTTTATCAAAGCCAAGATTTTTTTCCCTCATGAAATTCAATTGATGAGAAAGTACAAGAGTAGCAATGATCATCAGGATAGCAATAAAGAACTGAAAAACAACTAAAATCCTTCTTAATAATCCAGATCTCCTGCCAGAGCCGCTAAAAGTACCTTTGAGCACGTTAACAGGTTGATAGGCAGAAAGATAGAATGCCGGATAACTTCCCGAGATCACTCCAACAAACAAGGCAACAATAATAACCGAAAGAAGCACCTGAGGTTGGGTAAGCATGCGGAAGCTCAATTCTTTGCCTGCAAGACTATTAAAATCTCCTAAAAACAGATAAACGATCACAAGAGCAATCAAAAGAGCCAATACCGATAGAAGGACCGATTCACTGAGGAATTGCCGGATCAGTTGAGTCCTGTAAGCCCCAAGGACTTTACGCATGCCTACTTCCCTTGCCCTGCTTGCTGATTTGGCAGTTGCCATATTCATATAATTAATAGCAGCGATAAGTAAAATAAACACCGCAACTGCAAGGAAAATGTAAATATAGGCACGGTTACCTGTGGGCTGGTCGGAAGAGAGACCGGAGGAAAAATGTTGACCGGTTAAAGGTGTGGTAAGCAGATCAATACTCGCATTGATTTGGTCGCCAATGGGCTTCATGTATTTTTCGTAGAAAGCCGGAAATTTTTTATAAATACCATCAATTGTCGTATTTTTATTAAGAAGGATATAGGTATATACGCCGATATTCCAGAACCGTAAGGGTTCCATGCTATTAAAATCCTCGGGGGTGGTGCCTTCCATCAAACTGACCGCTGAAAGTAGCGCCTCAAACTTCAAATGTGAATTTGAAGGCAGATCTTCTATCACCGCGGTAATTTTATAACTGTGGTCACTGCCTGTCTTTAATACCTGTCCGATGGGATTATCTTTACCAAAATATTTATTGGCGATTTTCCGGGTGACAACCATGGTGAAAGGTTCCGATAAGGCTTTCTCAGGCGATCCTAACAGAAATTTATGAGTGAATACATCGAACATCGTAGAATCGGCAAAATAAAAATTTTCCTCATAGTACTCTTTATCTCCATACCGGATAAGTGCATTTCCGGCATTTACGAGACGAACAAATGTCTCAACTTCAGGAAATTCAAGTTTAAAGGCTGGTCCCATCGGAATAGGAACTATGGCAAATTTCTCATTTCGCTCAGCAATTTTGAAATTGGATTCAATCCTGTAAATTCTTTTATATTTCTCATGATATTTATCGTACGTCAGTTCATCCCTGATATAGAGCATGATAAATATAAAAACGGCCAGGCCGACGGAAAGACCAGTTATATTCAGGGCAGCAGGAAATTTATTTCGGCTCAGGTTTCGTAAGGTGCTTTTAATATAGTTCAGAATCATTTCAGCAGCTTTTTTTTAATCAGACTGAAGGAAGAATAACTTTAAAGAGAGTTTTTATAATACACTCTCCTTTATGTTCTCAGCTATTATCTGCCCGTCGAAGAGACGAATGATGCGTTGGCTATAATCGGCATCACGTTGAGAGTGGGTGACTATAATGACTGTTGTACCGCTCTTATGTAAGCCTTCAATGAGGTTCATCACTTCTTCTCCATTGGCAGAATCAAGGTTTCCGGTAGGTTCATCAGCTAAAATCAGCTTCGGATTAGCTACTACTGCCCTGGCAACAGCAACCCTTTGCTGCTGCCCGCCTGAAAGCTGCAAAGGAAAATGCTTCTTTCGGTGAGTGATTTGCATTCGTTCCAGTACATCCTCAACCCTTTTCTTCCTCTCTCTAACATTAAATCCAAGATAAATGAGTGGCAGTTCCACATTTTCAAACACATTCAGCTCATCGATAAGGTTAAAGTTCTGAAAAATAAAACCAATATTTTCCTTTCGCAGTTTGGCTCTTTGTTTTTCAGAAAACTGTGAAACTTCATTGCCCAGAAAATAAAATTTCCCCTCATTAAAATTATCGAGCAAACCAAGAATATTCAAAAGGGTTGATTTACCGCAACCTGATGGCCCCATGATGGCTGCAAATTCGCCTGTTTTGATCTCCATCGACACCTTATTTAACGCAGTAGTTTCCACTTCGTCGGTTCTGAAAATTTTTGTAAGATTCTCTGTTTTGATCATGCTTCTTTAAATTTTAAATTTTAGACGATACTATGGTCATATTGTTACATTATATTATTCGCTTCGCAGTTGTTTAACCGGAATCTTATAGGTTGCAGAGATTGCCTTAAAAAGGATTACCACTAAGGTAATAAGAAAAGAAATCAACCCTGATAAAATGAATCCCCACACATTCAAGGATGTGTGATAGGCAAAATGGTTGAGCCAGTATCTGAGCATCAAATAAGTCAACGGCCAGGCGATTAAAATTGATATTAAAATAAGTTTATGGAATTTCCTCATCAGCAGAACACTGATATCTATTAAGTTAGCCCCCAGTACACGGCGCATACCCAGTTCCTTTGTTCTTTGAAACACTTCAAAGGAAGCTAGTCCAAAAAGTCCCATCATAGCGATAAGTATGACCAATATGGTCAATATAAGGGAGAGTTTGGCCAACACATATTCTTCTTTATAGAGCTTTTTAAGTTCGTTATCCAGAACCTTATACTCAAATGGCCTGTCAGGTTCAAATTCATCCCACACCCCTTTAATGTAAGGTAAGACTTCTCTCAGTTTACCGGGGGCATATCGCACAACCAGATAACGTGTATAATAATTAATTTCCCAATCATCTTCCTTCAAATTTAGAACCAATGGGCTAATAGGGTAATGAAGAGAGCCTGCATGAAAATCTTTAAACACCCCAATGACCTTTTCGTCGCCATTAAATGACTTGAATCTCTTACCTATTGCGTCACTATTTGATTTCCAGCCGAGGTATTTCACCATTGATTCATTAATAAGGATACTTTTCTCAGGATCTGTCAGACTATTCTTATCATAATCCCTTCCAGCAACAATCTGGATATCAAATGTCTTTACAAAATCACCACGAATAACAAGTGTGGGATAATACTGCCACTGGTCTTCAGGATAACCTTCAGGTCTGAATTCATGCCGGTTGTATTGAGTCCCAATAATATAATCCGAGGCTGTCACATACAGAATGTCAGGTGATTTTAAAAGTTCTCCCTTAACAGCATCATAATGCCTGACAATAGGATTTAAACCAACAGGTATATAGATAATATTCCTGTTCCTGAATCCAAGGTCTGCATTGCTGATATACCTGATCTGCTGATAGGCTATAAGAGTTCCGATGATCAGGCCTATAGAGATGACAAACTGAATGACAACCAGAATTTTTCTGGCCAGGATACCTTCAAAACCTCTGGTCAAATCTCCTCTCAGTATCCTGACCGGGGCAAATTGTGAAAGATAAAAAGCGGGATAGAGACCCGATACCAAGCCAGTGATAATTGCCAGGGTGACCAGAATGATGATCTTCCTGATATCATAGAAATAATTAGATGTGATGTTCTTGTCGGTAAAAAAATTGAAAAAAGGCAGAATGATCTCAACCAGGGCCAGTGATATTAATAAACTTATGACACATATCACCACAGTTTCAGAGATGAATTGAACGATCATCTGCTTGGGGTAGGAGCCGAACACCTTTTTCATACCGATCTCCATAGCTCTCCTGCCTGCCATGGCAGTGGAAAGATTAATAAAATTAATGCAGGCAATAACCAGGATAAAAACAGCTATGATGGTTAAAATTCTGATATATGTAATATTTCCGTTCTGTTCAATTTCATAGTCTAAATCCGATTTAAGATGGATATCCAAAAGAGGCTGGAGATATAATGTGATATGTTCTTTTTCAGCGTCATAAAAATACTTCTTAATAAATCCGTCAAATTTGGCATCCAGAATTTCCGGTTTCACATTATCATTAAGCAAGACATATGTCCAGTATGGATTCCAGACCCATGTCTTGGGCTCAGCACCTTTATTAATCTCTCGAATGGTTGACATGGAAACGAGGAAATCGTAAGTAAAATGCGACTGAGAACTGGGATCTTCAATAATGCCGGTGACAGTGACGCTAAAATACTCCTGAATCCGCAAGGATTTTCCTAAGGGGTCTTCATCACCGAAATATCGTTTAGCTGTAGACTGAGTGATCACAACGGTGCCCGGTTCTGCCAATGAAGTCTTTGGGTTACCCCTTATAAAAGGAATAGTGAAAACATCGAAAACAGTGGAATCGACAAAGAATAACCTGTTTTCATTAAATGATTTCTCTCCATATTGAACAAAGTAGGGTGTCGACCAATTATTATAGAATCTGACCATGTTTTTTATCAGGTCAGGGTACTCCATTTTCAGTGTGGGACCAAGCGGGAAGGGACAGCTGGAGGAACGCTCCCCAACACCCTGAAAGTCATAGACACTTACAATACGGTATATATTTCTTGCATTTACATTCTGACGGTCATAGCTCTTTTCATCCAGGATATACAGGAAAATCAGAATAAAGCTGGTCATACCTATGGTGAGAGCAGCCATTTTAATCAAAGAATAAAGCTTTTGATTGAAAAGGTTTCGGAATGCTATTTTTATAAAATACCTGAACATTCTTATTTGAAAATCAGTTTCTCTTTATTTCCGAATCCATCATATGACGAAACGATAACCTTCTCGCCTGGTCGAAGACCATCGAGGACTTCATAAAAATAAGCATTTTGATTACCGAGTTTGATAGCCCGTTTTACAGCAAATTTCTCAGATGGATCGACAACATAGATCCAGTTGCCACCTGTTTCCTGAAAAAATCCACCTCTTTTAATGATGATAGCATCTGTTGGTCTGCTGAATGCTAGTCGCAGCTGAAGTGTCTGCCCTCTTTTAATACTTTGCGGGTAAGCATCTGTAAAAAACATGTCTACCATAAATGAACCCTGGCTAATATTAGTATAGATTTTATTGACATACAGGCTGTAGGTTTTACCATCCACATCGCATTCAGCCCCCTGACTGGCATGAACTCTGGAAACATAACGCTCATCAATGTTTGCCTGCAGTTTATAGCCGTCCAGCATATCAATCTGACCCAGATGCTCACCCGGTGATTTAGTTTGTCCAATCTCCACATTGAAGGACGATAGTTTGCCATTGGCAGGTGTCTTAATTGTAAGGTTTTCTTTACTGTCATTCAATAACAGGAGGTTGTTATGCATCCTTTCAACAGACATGTCGATTTGTTTAGCTCTTGATGCATTGGCAATGGAATCAAGAATCTTCAGGCGAAGGGATATTTCAAGCTGTTTAAGGTTAAACTCAAAATCTCTTTTTGCGTCCTCGAATTCCTTGGGGGATATCAGACTATCTAAATACAATTCATCCTTCCGTTGAAAGTCTTTCTTTGTCCGGTCTATTTCATATTCCAGCTGAACTATTTCCTTCTGGCGGTAGTATTTATTTTCCTCAAGGTTTATCTTGCTGTTTTGTAGATTGTTAATGGCATCATATATGCGGGTTTCCTGGTCCATATAACTTAATTCAAGGCTGGTATTGGACAACTTAAGTATTGGATCATTCTTCTTAACAAGGGCTCCATCTTCGACAAATATCTTTTCAACCACCCCACCCTGGACTGCATCAATAAAGATTGTAGTTTTGGGCAAAACCACACCATCAATGGGAATGAATTCCTGGAATTTATCTTCGACAACGGTAACAACAGCCAACTGGTTAGCCGAAACATACAGGCGGCTCCGTTTATCCCGGAGAACAATCAGGTACAGAAGTAAATATATAAATGCCAACGCCCCAATGATGAGAATTATTCTTTGGGGCGTCCATCGCTTTTTTTCAATTGGCCTATCCATCCATCAAACATTTTTAGCGTTGGTGGCTAATACTATGCCATTTTTTCTATTGTGCTGATCATCTTTATATTAAGCCTATATCGCACTGGATTAGTAATAAACCCTGTTCAATTTCGTTCATCGTATTGTACAAATATGAACAATTTTATTAAATTAGCAGTTCTATTTACAACGTTATGGATAAACTAGAAGCCAAGATTCTCATTGTTGATGATGATGAAGATATATTGTTAGCTGCGAGGCTTTTTCTTAAACAACATTTCAGTATCGTACATACCGAAAAAAATCCGGAGAATATTCCTTTACTTTTAAAAAGTGAGAATTATGATGTCATTTTGCTTGATATGAATTTCTCACGAGATGCTACCAGTGGAAAGGAAGGCTTTTACTGGCTGAGCACGATCATTGAGATCGATCCCATGGCTGTGGTGATTTTTATCACAGGTTATGGGGATATAGAACTGGCTGTTCAGGGTATTAAAGAAGGGGCAACGAATTTCATTCTGAAGCCATGGGATAATAAGAAACTTCTTGCCACCATTACAGCAAACCTGCAGGTAAGGGAATCCAAAAAAGAACTTGAGGATTTGCGATCAAGGCAAAAAGTCCTGATAGCATCACAGGATCAGGCATTCGGTACTTTAATCGGGCAATCTTTAGCCATGCAGAAAGTGATGACGGTGGTAGAAAAAGTTGCAAAGACAGAAGCCAATATTCTTATCCTGGGAGAAAACGGTACAGGTAAAGAGCTTATTGCCAGGGCAATACATAAATCTTCCAACAGAAAAGATGAAGTTTTTATCAGTGTTGACCTGGGTGCTATCACAGAAACGTTGTTCGAAAGTGAACTATTCGGGTTTAAAAAAGGAGCGTTTACTGATGCCAAGGAAGACCGTGCCGGGAGGTTTGAAGCAGCAAATAAGGGTACGATTTTTCTGGATGAGATCGGCAACCTGAATTTTCCTCTTCAGTCAAAGCTCCTCAGCGTGATCCAAAACCGGACCGTTGTCCGTCTGGGTACAAATAAAGACATACCTGTTGATGTCAGGTTAATCTGTGCCACCAATATGCCCCTTTATCAGATGGTGAACGAGGGTAAATTCCGCCAGGATCTGCTATACCGCATCAATACTGTTGAATTACAGGTACCTCCTCTGAGAGACCGTATTGAGGATATTGCCCTTCTGGTCGATCATTTCCTGGAAATCTACTGCAAAAAATATAAGATGCCGCTCAAAAGGCTCGGGCCCAACACATTGAAAAGATTGGAGAAGCACAACTGGCCAGGGAATATCCGGGAAATTCAGCATGCGGTTGAACGAGCAGTGATCATGAGTGAATCAAATATCCTTCAGCCACATGATTTTTTCCTGTCACAGATGGATGAAGCAGACAATAGTGTGATTTTGACTCATACCACCAATCTGGAAGATACAGAGAAAATGCTTATCCGGAAAGTCATTGACAAGCATGGAGGTAATATCAGTAAAGCGGCCAAAGAACTTGGACTGACGCGTGCTTCACTTTACAGAAGAATTGAAAAATATGGTTTATAGAAACTTCCGGTTTCAGGTAATTCTCAGGGTGGCACTGCTTGTCTTGTCCATCATTTTGCTGGCTTTTCTTATTTTCAATGCAAGGCATATCGTGACCAGCATTATCATGGGAGCCATCATTATTTACCTGGTTACCGACCTTATCCGGTTCGTCGAAAAAACAAATACCAAAATCACCCATTTTCTTGAAAGCATCAGACATTCTGATTTTTCAAGCTCTTTTTCTAACACAGGACTGGGAAGAAGCTTCGAAAGTCTGAACAAAGCCCTTAATGATGTCATCAAGGAGTTTAAGATTACACGGGCTGAAAAAGAGGAGCATTTCAACTACCTCCAGACTGTTGTCCAGCATGTGAGCATAGGCATTATTGCGTTTAAAAAGGACGGAAAAGTAGACATCATAAATAATGCGGTAAAAAAACTTTTAAAGATCAGCAATCTTAAAACCATTGACGAACTCAAGTCAATTACGGATGAATTGCCTGATGTGTTATCTTCAATGCGATCGGGTGACAAACAGCTTCTTAAAGTCATTATTGAGGGGCAATTACTCCAGGTGTCGGTGTATGCTACAGAATTTCGAATGCGTGGCGACGACTTTATTCTCGTTTCATTGCAAAACATCACTTCAGAACTTGAGGAAAAAGAAATTGAATCGTGGCAGAATCTCATCCGGGTTCTCACCCATGAGATCATGAACTCAATCACTCCCATTTCTTCATTGGCTTCAACTATCATTGATATGCTGGTAGATAAGGAAAACGAGCAGGCAAGGCTCAAAACACTTGATGGAGAGGATGTGGAGTCGGTGCTGAGTGCACTCAAGACCATCCAGGGCAGAAGTCGTGGCCTGCTGAATTTTATGGAGATTTTCCGCAACCTGACACGTATTCCCAAACCAAACTTCCGCCATTTCCCGGTCAGAGAGCTCTTCGATCGCTGCGAGCTGTTGTTAAATACAAAACTGGAACAGATGCAGATTACATGCAGTCATCAGGTCAATCCCGAAAATCTTATGATGACAGCAGATCCTGATCTCATCGACCAGGTTCTGATAAATCTTATGCTTAATGCCATTGATGCAGTGAAAGGTGTTCAAAATCCCCACATCTCTGTCAGAGCCGATACCAATCCAAATGGAAGAGTCATTATTGAGTTGACCGATAATGGACAAGGTATAAAACCTGACTTGCTGGAAAAAATTTTTATGCCTTTTTTCACTTCAAAAAAGGAAGGCTCGGGCATAGGTCTCAGCCTGTCAAGGCAGATCATGCATCTTCATAAGGGAACAATCACGGTGCGGTCAAAACCAAAAGAAGGCACAGTGTTTACAATGACATTTTAATCAATAATCTGATATCAATGACCAGTCATCAATAACTGACCGATGATGGACGCTCAGAAACAAATGAATTTGGTCATCCTTCCGGTCTGTTTTAATCATTAAATACAAATTTTATGAGATGTTTCTTCCCGGCAGTTGTTATTATATGCATATTTTTCATTTTTCTATCAGAAGGATGTAAAAGGAAAAAACCTGTAAAACCTGTCGAAAAGCCAAAAATTGAGGTCATTGTACCGGTATTTAATGCGGATTCGGCCTTTGAATATATCAAACAGCAACTGTCGTTTGGTCCCCGTGTTCCCGGTACTCCATCTCACGAGCAATGTGCAGCATTTCTGGTCAGACAGTTGAAATCGTTTACTCCGGAGGTAATTATTCAAACTGGTAAAGTCCGCACCTTTAATGGCAAAGAACTGAATATAAAAAACATCATTGCTTCGTTTAATCCAGATTCACAGGGCCGGATACTCCTGGCAGCACACTGGGACTCTCGGCCATGGAGCGATCATGATCCTGACCCTGGCAAACAGCGTTTGCCGGTACCTGCTGCCAATGATGGCGGCAGTGGTGTTGGCGTACTTGTTGAAATAGCGCGCCAAATGAGCATCGCCAAACCCCGCATCGGGGTTGATATACTTCTTCTTGACGCTGAAGATTATGGCCCCCCTGACCAGGAGAGCAATGCAGGCGATAATGAAGCCTGGGCATTAGGTGCGCAGTATTGGTCACTAAATCCACATAAAACAGGGTATCATGCCAGGTTTGGTATTTTACTCGATATGGTTGGTGCTGCCAATGCCCGTTTCCCAATGGAAGGATACTCTGTCGATTATGCACCAGATATCCTTAAAAAAGTATGGGGAAAAGCTCAAGACCTCGGATTCCAGAATGATTTCCCGATGGAAGAAGGCGCCACAATTAATGATGATCACTATTTCATAAATAAAAACCTCCGGATACCTACCATCGATATCATTCATCTTGACACTGCATCCTCAAATGGAAGTTTCTTTGAGCAGTGGCATACAACTCACGATGATATCAACGTCATAGATAAGTATACACTTACAGTTGTCGGGCAAACACTATTGAAAGTCATTTACGAGGAGTGACATACCATCCCTGGAATTTATGAAATCCATGGAATCTTAAAGCAATTCACTCGCCAGGTTAGCCAGCTCGGATCTTTCACCTTTTTCCAGCCTCACATGGGCATAAATCGGATGATGCTTGATCTTGTCGATAAGATAAGAAAGGCCGTTACTTTGGGAATCGAGGTAAGGGGTGTCGATCTGGTAAACATCACCGGTGAAGATGATTTTGGTATTCTCACCGGCTCTTGTAATGATGGTCTTCACTTCATGGGGTGTAAGATTCTGGGCTTCATCGACAATGAAATATACATTGGAGATACTTCTTCCACGGATATAAGCCAATGGTGTGATTACCAGTTTTTCATTTTGTATGTTATCATTGATATTTTTATATTCCTTGTCCTTCTCGCTATATTGGTTCTGGATGAACTTCAGGTTATCAAAAAGCGGCTCCATGTAAGGATTCAGTTTGGATTTAATATCGCCGGGCAGATAGCCGATATCCTTGTTGCTAAGCGGGACAATTGGCCGTGCCAGGTAGATTTGCTTGAAGTTTCTCTTTTGTTCAAGGGCAGCAGCAAGAGCAATAAGCGTTTTGCCTGTACCTGCCACACCCTGAAGGGTGACCAGTTTCACTTCCGGATTCATTGCAGCATGGATCGCGAAGACCTGTTCGGCATTACGCGGCGAGATACGATAAGCGGGCCGTTTCTCAAGACGTTCAATATGATTGGTGATTGGATTGAAATAGCCAAGGGCGGAATTTTTTGTGTTTTTAAGAATGAAATAATGGTTCGGAATCGGATTCCTCAGATTGAGGTCTTCAGGAGTGCAATATCCTTGCTGATAAAGAAGATCAATAATATTTGAACCAAGGTTTTCAAGAACCGTTTTACCGGTATATAATTCTTCGACATTTTTAATTTTGCCGGTTTCATAATCTTCGGCAGAAATGCTGAGGGACTTAGCCTTTAAGCGCAGGTTGATGTCCTTTGTGACGAGGATCACCTTCCGGTTAGGGTACTCTTTAGCCATGACCATGGCAGCATTCAGAATGCGGTGATCAGGTTTGTTCTCACCAAAAATCTGACGGGCGTCAGGATCAAAGGTTTCATACATAACCACTTTCACCTTTCCCATTTTGGGGGAACCTAATGGGATCCAGTTGCGCAGAGTGCCTTTCCCGGAAAGCTTATCCATAATGCGGATGAACTCGCGTGCCTCAAAATTTTTTATTTCGTTCCCCTTTTTAAAGTTATCCAGTTCTTCAAGAACGGTAATCGGAATGGCTATATCATTATCCTGGAAACTGTGGATGGCATTGTGGTTATATAAAATAACGGAAGTATCAATGACAAAGATCTTCTTCTCCTTCGGCTTCTTAAGAGGCATAATTATATGCGTTAAGGAATGGTTCAATCACGTGCTGGCAACAAATTTAGACAAAGCCAGAGAGGATGCAACAGGATAATTCTGAAATTATTGAACAGGCGACAGTTGATAACAACTGCTGAGAGATGGCTCTTCCAGGTTAAATACCCTTATTTCCCTCCAGGTAGTGTATGCTCCAACAGATAGTTTGTCAGTAATGTAAACAGATGCCTCGTCGTGTTTTCTCCTTCATATATTCCATGTGTCCTGTTGGGATAAGGCATGAAGGTGAACTGCTTATTGTATTTGATGAGTTCATTTACCACGGCTTCGGCATTCTGAAAATGGACATTGTCATCACCTGTTCCATGCACGATAAGCAGGTTACCCTGAAGGTTTTTTGCATAGGTTATGGGGGAACCTTCGGTATAAACTTCCGGATTTTCAGATAACAATCCCATATAACGTTGCTGATATATCGTGTTATAATACCGTTCATCGGAAACAGCCGCAACGGCTAGACCTGTTTTGTAAATCTCCGGATAACGGAACATCAGGTTAAGGGTCATAGAGCCACCACCACTCCATCCCCACACAGCAATACGGTCGGGGTCAACAAACTCCCATTTCAGTATCTCATTTGCTGCCATGGCCTGATCATGTGAATTCAGAACACCTATCTTCTGGTAGATGGATTTACGCCATTCTCTTCCTCTCGGACAAGGTGTACCGCGGTTGTCGACGGTCATGATGAGGTAGCCTTTCTGGACAAGCATTACATTCCAGAGACTGCGCTGCCATGCATCGGTAGCGGTCTGCCCTGCGGGCTCTCCATAAACATAAAAAAGGACAGGATATTTTTTCGCAGGATCGAAATCAGGCGGCTTCATTATCCATCCATCTGAACGCCATCTGCCGTCGTCACCCTGAAGAGTTCTCCAAAGGGCTTCTTTAATCTGGCATAGGCTTTTTTAAAGGAGGCATTGTCATTTAAAACCCTGATAACCTTGTGATCTGGCAACGATACAAGCTCTGTTACGGGAGGAGTATTCAGATTTGAATAGGTATGAAATGCGTACTTCGTATCGGGTGATATATCATAATTATGAGTACCCGGTTTGTCGGAAGGTGAGAGTCGTTTCATTTTCCCCTTTCCTTCCATAGAGATACGGTAGAGATAACGTTGTGTCGGATTGTCGGGTGAGGCTATGAAGTAACATTCTTTTTCTGCCTGGTCAATTCCTGTAATCCTGATTGCATCATATTCACCCTCTGTGATCACTTTCTGGATTGCTCCGTCGCTGGTGATGCGGTAAAAATGCAGCCAGCCATCTTTTTCACTTTTCCAGAAAAACTCATTTCCCCCATCAAGCCATTGCCAGTCATCCACCACATCAATCCATGCCGGATCGATCTCGGTGTATATGTTTGTTGCTTTGCCATCACTTGCCTCACACCGCCACAGCCACAGTGTATTCTGCTTGTAATTGAGCTGCTGGACAAGGATATATGCAGAACCCGGATTCCACATCACACGTGGGAGATAATGCTCACGGGCATCACCCGGTATATTCATCCAGACCGTCTGGCCACCACTGGCAGCAATAGTACCAATGCGACAACTGGACGGCAAATAACCAACTTTTGGGTATTGCACCGGAATCACGTACGAATAGATGGAATCCGTGTTATTTATCATCAAAAAATTACGGATATTTGATGCATCGAGCTGCCAGTATGCAATCTTTTTCCCATCAGGACTCCAGGAGAAACCATCACGGCAATCAAACTCCTCCTCATACGCCCAGTCAAATGTGCCATTGATGAGAGTTTCTGTCCCATCAAACGTCAGTTGAGTGATTTTCTCGTCACTGATATTCTCGACATACAGGTTATGTTTGCTGACATAGGCGACGTTCAGGTCATCGGGTGAGAACTTGGCGAACATGAGCGACGATTCTGGCAATCCTTTACCTAATTGTTTGAGCTCTTTTGTCTTCATATCAAATACCCAATAATCACCGCGTGTATCCTGCCTCCATACTCTTTGCGAATTGGTGAATATGAGGAGTTTTTGTTTGTCATTTGACCAGCAAAAATCCTCGATTGCAAGAGGACCTTCTGCTCCTTTTGGGATCATATCTGCGGCTGCCACCAGAATGCTTTTCTCACCGCTCATAGTCATATACTTGACGATATCCTCACCGCCTTGCGTGGCAGCTGATCGCTCATTAATAATATAGGCCTCTCCATTATCAATCCAACGGGCAGGGCCAAAACGGCCCATCCTGAATTCGGCTGAACTAAAAATCCTGTCGATGGTGAGTAAAGAAGAATCCTGGACCTCCTGCGAAGAAACCGGGTAAACAGAGATTAGTCCAAGACATACAGTAATGACGAATAATCTGAAATTGAGATAGTTCTTTTTCATAGGAGTGATCTAATTAAATTGATAAAGTTAGAAAATGCTTCAATTCAATTGTGAAAAGGCATTAATTTTACATAGTTAACCCGGCATGAAATGATTCCTTTTCACTACTCACCTGTAGAAGCTGCTTTTTTTAAACAATCAGGGATTAAACAAGTCTCAACACGCATACCATACATCCTTGTTGAGAATTTTCCAAAGCTCGGCATGCTCACATCACTCAGATTTCTGGAGTGGGTAGCCCAAAACCCGGAAGGTGTCATCAGCCTTCCGACCGGCAAAACCCCAGAGTATTTCATCAAATGGACCAAGTATTTCCTGGACAACTGGGACGACGCAAAGGTTGCCGGGATACGAAAAAAACATGGACATAAATTACATCACAAACCTGATCTGAGCAAGCTGCATTTTGTTCAGATCGATGAATTCTATCCCATTTCACCATCACAGCATAACAGCTTCAATTATTATGTGAACAATTTTTATATTGATGGATTCGGCCTTGACCCTCAAAGAGCTTTACTGATTAACTGTGATGGTATCCCTCTTGCAGGTGGCAGAAAGTTTACGGAAGTCTTTCCTGATAACATCATCGACAATTCCTTGCGTTACCATGAATGCCGCACTTCTCTTGAGCGGATGCAGCAGGAATCCATTTTCATGATCGATGCCTGGTGTTCGCGCTACGAGCAGAAAATCCGTGATATAGGCGGGATCGGATTTTTTCTTGGAGGTATCGGACCTGACGGGCATATTGCATTCAACATCAGGGGTTCCGATCATTTCTCCACAACCCGGCTAACATCCACCAACTTTGAAACCCAGGCGGTGGCAGCGACAGACCTTGGGGGGATTGAGATCTCCAGAAACCGGATGGTAATCACCATCGGACTGGATACAATAACCTTTAACCCCGATGCGGTGGCTATCATCATTGCTGCGGGCGAGTCAAAAGCAGATATCGTAAAGCAATCCCTTGAAAGTCAATCGACAAACATCTATCCTGCCACTGCTTTACAAAAGCTTCCCAACAGCCGCTTTTATCTCACACAAGGTGCTGCCTCCAGATTGAATGACAGCATTGAAAAGTATTACAAATCAGGTTCCTGGATCCATGAAAAAACCGAACGTGCAGTCACCGATCTCTGCAGAAAGCTTCAGAAATATGGTCATCATATCGTTATGGATGATCTCAGGTCTGATCCTTTTTGTCAGCTTATTCCGGATCTGACTGAGAGTACGGTTCCATCGGTAGAGGAATCCATGAAAAACAAAATTGAACGAGGGCTGGAACCGGAGCTAAACCAGACATTCCTTCATACAGGCCCGCATCATGACGACATCATGCTGGGTATCCTTCCTCATATTGCCCACCAGCTCAGGTCGGCAACTAATACGTTCCATTTTGCCATAATGACCTCGGGATTCACTGCGGTGACCAACGTCTTTATCAAAGATACCCTGTTAACCACCATAAAGTTTCTTGAAAATGACCTGATTCAAATGATCAGCTATCCTGATTTCTTTGAATCGGGATACAGACGCAAATGGGATAAAGATGTCTATCATTACCTCGATAGCGTAGCTTCACGAAATCCGTTTGAGCGTGAGCGAGGCCTCAGTCACCGTATCGTGAGAGCCATCATTCAGATCTATTCTGTCAAAAACAAAAAAGAGCTAATGGAAAGGATCAGTGAGATAGTTGGAGTCATAAACAACAGCTATGATGGGGAAAAGAATCCGCCAACAATTCAGACACTGAAGGGTATGATAAGGGAGTTTGAAGAGGAATTGGTATGGGCTCACTTCGGAGTTCAGGTTAAAAACATTCATCATCTGCGGCTTGGATTTTATACCGGAGATATCTTTACTGAAGTACCGGAACAAAACCGGGATGTCATCCCTATCCTCAACCTGATAAAGAACATTCAGCCTACAGTCATCAGTCTGGCTTTTGATCCTGAAGGCAGCGGGCCTGATACACATTACAAGGTTTTACAAACCATTGCTGAAGCACTCAGAGAATGGAAGAAAGAGAAAGACCTGTCAAAACTTCGCATCTGGGGATACCGTAATGTATGGTACCGGTTCCATCCTGCTGAAGCAAACGTCATGGTGCCATGCTCACTAAACTCCATGTCGATGATGAATGATGCATTCAGAGACTGTTATCTAAGCCAGGTCGACGCCTCCTTCCCCAGTTATGAGCACGATGGGCCGTTCAGCACCCTGGCACAGAAAATATGGGTGGAACAGCATAAGGATATCGAACTGCTCCTTGGAAAAAACTTTTTCTACCTCAACGATCACCCACGCATTCGTGCTTCACATGGATTGGTTTTTTTCAGGGAAATGAATGTCGATGAGTTTCTAAATAAAGCAAGAGAGCTGGAGAAGACAATGGAGGGATAGAGATCAGGGATTCCTGAAGAATCATGATTTCCATCTCATTAAGTTTAGTTATCTTTGCTTTTATAAGGAAAAATCCATATTCCTATGAATCTTTCGACGTTTTTATTCTGGGATGTAGATTATAATACGATCGACTGGGACAGGCACAGTGAGTTTGTCATTTCAAGGGTGTTATCAAGAGGTTCTCTGGAAGACTTTAAGGAGATAAAAACGTATTATGGTTTCGAAAAAATCAAACAGGCTGTTCTGCACTTAAGATACCTTGATAAAAGGACACTTAACTTTTGTTGTTTCTATTTCAGTATCCCTAAAGAACAATTCAGATGTTACAATATCATTCCATCAAGCCAGAAACATTGGATCTACTGAAAAAGCTGATGGCTTCCAGCGTTCTGCAAAGTTTTGTCCTTGTGGGAGGAACGGCTCTTGCCTTACAAATTGGACACCGGAGATCCGATGATCTGGATTTGTTTACCCAAACCCCTTTTCACCCAAAAGTGTTAGCAGCTGAGCTCGAACATGTGATTAATTTTAAGATCATAAGCGAAGCTGAAAGTACCCTGACTATTTTGGTTAACGAGACCCCAGTCGATCTTCTAAAATACGATTATCCTTATGTTGGTGAATTGATCCATTCGGATTATTTACGATTGGTCTCAAAAGAGGATATCGCATGTATGAAGCTTTCGGCGATTGCTTCACGCGGTAGTAAAAAAGATTTCTTTGATATATACTTTTTATTGAAATATTATACTTTCGAAGAGATGTTTGGTTTTTACGACAAGAAATACAAAAGCAGTGAGCGATTTCATTTATTAAAGAGCCTGGTTTACTTTGATGATGCAGAAAAGGAACCTGATCCTATCCTGTTGATACCTACTGACTGGATATCCGTTAAAAAAAAGCTTCAGGTAGTTGTAAAATCATTTTTAAATTAATATGGCTGAAGCAGACTCTTCCAGGTCTTTCAGACTCTGGAAGGTCGATTAAATTAACCTTCCGGAGTCCACAGGAACCGGAAGAGTTTTTAGTTGACGGTTTGCAGTTGGCAAAAAATATGACAGACCATCAACCGTCAATTGTCAACCGTCAACCACGCCTCGTCCGCAGAACCCGGAAGAGTTTAGGGCTTTCACGGCCTTAACAGGCCAGGTTTGACGTTATTTCTACTTCCTCCTTGATTCTGTCAGGATATTCATCAGCTCCACACGGTTTCTGACCCCGGTCTTCTGAAAAATATGATGAATATGATCTTTTACAGTCTGAAGTGTGATGAAAAGGGCTTCACTGATCTCTTTGTTGGTCTTACCCTGACAGATCAGCTCAATGAGTTCAAGTTCCCGTTTGGAAATACCGAAATTGATGACCAGACTGTTGAAATCAAGATCATCTGAAGGAACCTTTGATGAACGGATCTTATCGTATTTATGTAGGTACATCCCCAGGTAAAGCAACGGCGGGATGTTCCCGGTAAAATAGACAAAAAGGTAAATGCCTGCCATAATGGTATTGCCAGTCGACAGAAGTGATAGCGCTATCGTCACACTGTGAACAGATAGATTGATATGTGCGAAATTGACAGCGGCTTTTCGCCGGGAAATATCCTTTATTTTTTTTCTGAAAAAATAGATCTGCGATAAAGCCAGGATCAATGTTATGGATTCAATGACAGCAAAAGATATCAGAATGAGAAAAGTAACCTGCTGGAATTTCTCCGCCTCGTTTCTTGAATAATTAAAAACAATGAACCCATAGATAAAGAAAAAGATTACCTGGAATAGGAAATAACCGAGTGTAAATTTTGATGATGGTTTTTTGTCGACCAGTTCATTGCAGAATTTGATGAACATATACCAGGCTGCCATCAGAAACGGTACACCAAGGAATGGAATATAATAGCCAAAAGCTTCAATAACGGGCGCCGGCGATTGCAGGTTTTGTAAAATAGTACGGGATAGGAAGGTGCCTAATAGACCATATAAGCCATAAACATAAAAAAGGATCAGATAATAGGTATAGGTCTGAAGGTAGTCGAACTTAAAGGTTTTGAAGAAATTATATGCAAAAAGGACCACACCAGCACCTGTTCCAAGAAGTATCAGAAGTATAATCAGATAGAGAATGTCAGGTATCTGGGTGTATTGTTGCGGATAAGTGTGAAAATATAAAGTTAGTATAAAAAGTTAAATCCGACCTAACAGGTTTACCAAACCTATCCAACCAAAGTAGTGATTTTCAGTTTGGGATAGCGAATCCTACTTAAGTCTGAAGGATATCACCGGGGATGGGTATAATTTTGACCCGTATTAACCAAAAAAATGGAGGTTTTATGAATCAAATGAATGTAAACACTGAACTGAAACTCGAACCGACGGTCGATTCAACATATGGATTCGGATGGGAAGTCATGAAAAAGAATTTCCTGGAACTTTTTCTTCTTATACTTGTGATGGGTGTGGCATCTGTACCATTTGCCTGGATCAGTGCCCTAGATGATATACATAATCCTGGTGTCATCATCCTGCGGTTATTTTCCCTGGCTTATGTCATCTTTGTCTACTTCCTGATACAGTATGGGGCGACATTTTTATTCCTGAAAGCAGTCAGGGGCTATAAAGTAGAGATCAAGGATCTCCGGTTGGTCTTTGATAACTATCTGAATGTCATCCTGGCAGGATTGCTGACAAGTGCCATCATCATGTTCGGCCTATTTTTAGTTCTTATACCAGGTATTATTTTTGCCTGCAAACTGGCTTTTGTTCCCTATTTAGTTGTGGACCGGAAATTAGACCCGGTGGAGGCTGTAAAGACAAGCTGGAATATGACCAGGGGCCATGCGTGGACCATATTCTTAATGGCTTTGCTTGGCGTACTAATTTTCATCGCAGGTTTTATTTGTCTTTTTGTGGGCAGCATTATATCAATGATGTGGATAGGCTGCGCCTCGGCGGCACTGTTTTACGTTGTGAACAACAGGTATGGACAATCCCCGGAGATGCAGGAAAAAGTCAGTTGAATCTTTGCAGGGCGTTACTTGTCATCTTACATGTGTATTATAAATACTGGTACAAAACAAAAAAGGATTGACGAATTCTCAGGAGATTTCCATTTTGCAGAACAGTATCTGTCCTATAATTTTATAAACTTCCGAAAGTACGTTCGATCTTCCCTGATAAGTTTAATGTAGTACACACCTGATTTAAAACCAGTAACATTCAAACTATAAACCGATGAGGAAAATGGTTTGTGTGTGGTTAATATGCTTCCATCCAGAGTAAGTACCTGCAAAATCTTTATGGGAGATATTGATTTAATGTATAATATATCGGATACGGGATTTGGGGAAATTATCACATCCGAATCATTGTAATTCAAAGCAAGCGTGTTCACAATGATCCAGATACAAACCGGTTCCGAGATACATGTATCATATACAGCACGAACACACCAAAAGTTAGCATTCCAAGGAACATTTTCATCTAGATATTCACATTCCATAATTGGCGCTTCATTCAGCAGCACATCATCGTGATATACATTAAAACCGAGCAAATTATTTTCATTTGTTCTTATATCCGCTTTCTTTGATAAATCGGACGTTTGAAAATCTTTAGCGATATTATCCTGAGAATCATATCCCAGAAACACATTTTCACCATATTCAGTTGTGACATAGCCTTGAAGATTCCAGTTATAATCCAGCCCATAAGAAGACAGGTTTTCCCACATTGTATCATTTAACGAAATCAAATCTCCAAAACCTGCTATAGCGGGACCTGCATCACATCCGGCAGGGCATTCATGTACCGGCTGGTTTGCGCATGTATAGCCAAACCACAATTCCTCTGTCGTATCGATCACTATTAGTTTATTTATCTCAACAGTATTCCACTGATTAATCAGTAAAAAAGGTAATGGTTTTTCATAAAGTAAAGTTGCAGCACTATTCCCTTTCCAGATTTTAAGTATATAATTAGTATTAGCACTATTGGGGTATAATGCAACTTTAGTAAGTGCTGCTCCTTCATACCCAGTCAAAAATTCCTGGCTAAACCTCACAGCGACTGAGAAGGTACTACAATTATTAAGGCCAATTGCATCGTAATTGAATCCATCATCCCAGTGAATCCATTCATGGATGAATAATGGATGCTCCCAAGTAAGTAGTACATCAAACGGATTTACAAATTCACCAGCCAGGTTCTGTGCCGGAATACAAGCTTCAAGGAAAAAACTAGTCTTAGTAAAATTGTTATCAAGATCAAAAGAATTCTGCAAGTAACCATTAAGATTAAATTGAAGCTGAGATTGCTTTGAGCTCAGAATTTCAAGATTTAAAGGCTCAATATTATTCTGAGACAAAGATGGTAGACTTAAAATAAACAATAATGTTACTGTCACAAGGATTTTCTCTAATTCTGCCATGATCAGAATATATTTAAATTACAAATATACAAAAAGTAAACAGTAAAATCAACCGGAAATTTGGCAGTAGAAAGTTATTGAAAAAAAGGGATAAATATTCTGAAGTAAATTCCAAAAGTTAATCCAATCTCTGACGGTATAATCTTTTTTTACTCCAGTCGCCGAAGCTTTTATAAAGATAATAGGCATACCCGTCGCTGACGGTGATTTTTTCGGGAAAAGAATGCTCTAACCGTATGGTCTGGCTTACTTTTCCCGTGAACATATTGATCTCATTCAGCTCATATCTGCCTCCGTCGGTCTGTAAAAAATATGTTCTGTATTTCTGTTCATCGACAAATATTTCATATTCATCCCACTTCTTCGATTTGAATAGGTTTTCAAATGCTCCAAGTTCTTTATTCTTAAGGTGAAAAGTGATTCCAACCTCATAAAACTGCTTTCCTTGCGGATCAAAGAAACGCATCTTTGAATTTGAGAAATCAACGATGATCAGGGTTTCATCCATTCTTTTCAGGGATGCCATAACAGGCGTGTAATATACCGATCCTGTAAACCGGCTTTGATCAATTGAATGGTGCAAGGCATCCAATACTTCCCTGTTGCTTAGGTCACCGGTAATGTCCTCCATGAATTCACGTTGGAATTCCTTGCTTCCAGATGCCAGTTCCATGTTTCTGCGATCATCGGGATTTCGCCGGAACATATTGAGCTTATATTCATCCTCGACAAAAGCGATGGTGGTCCTAGCATGGCTGTTTAAATCAAGGGCATAATATTCGACCGACAACTTGTAATTGAAATATCTTTTAAAGATCAGTTTTTCTCCTACACTTGTAACACAATTGCCCATGGTTCCAATGAATCGCTGAAGATCGGTTTTGTAGCGCAGGTCGAGTGAATCGCCAGCATAGATAATCTGCCAGGCTGCGTCGTTCGTCACCAGATGAATACAATCGAGGCAATCCTTAAAGAGGAAATTGGGCAGGCCGGGCAGGTCTGTTTTCCTGGCAATTGTATCACCCTGCTGATTTAGCAGGAGGAGTTCTGACCGGGAGAGGGTATTCCTGTATATCAGGAGGTAGACATTCATACCATCGAGAGCATAATCCAGCACAGAATAATGTTCATCTTTGAAAAATGGTACTGCCTTCTCTGATGTTATGGTCACCTCTTTCAGCGTCATAATTTTTGGCGAAAGTGATATATTCTGCTTGGCTTTGATACTCAGTGATAACCTGATTCTTTTTGTTTCATAACCAATGCACGATATAATCATGGTATCGGGTAAAGCCGGGACACGTAGAATATATTTACCTTCAAGGTCAGTCACCACACCTGCTCCCGTTGATTTAAGATAGAGGTGGACCATCGGCAATGGCTTTTGAGTGGTGCTGTCGGTGACAATTCCGGAGAAGAGTGATGGTAAATATTGAGCTGAAAGGTTAAAGGAGCAGAAGAAAAGAAAAACCAGGAATAATCCCCATTTATGCTTACTATAAAATGCTTGAATGAAATACATGGGTATCCCTTTAAATTTCCCAGACCACTTCAAATATAATAATTTTTAATATTGTAAACAATCTGACCGGTACACATGAGGTTTGCAGGATGATTGATTTTACGTTATCTGACTAAGAGGATTCTTTTAGATATGGTCATTTCGTTTACCTTGAGCATGCAATAATATATTCCGGGAGTGACCTTATAACCATTCTGATCTCTTTTATCCCAGTATATCGGACGTCCGTCAAATTGTTCCTTGTTAAAAATCAAATCACGTATAGACTTCCCATCCGGTGAAATAATCACCAGTTCAACCTGATTCAGTCCGAAAATACCGAAAATTTTTTTATCTGCAGTGCCCATTGGAGTTGGGTTAATCAGCAGGTAATCTTCGCCGGTATACCATGGTGAATATATCATATCGGGATCAGATTCGGCGTACCTGTGAGTAGCCCTGCATGAGGCCGAATTATCACTTCCGGAGCTGAAGCCATAGAGGTTTTCCCAACCCTGAAAAAATGCACCCAGCAGAAAGAAAACCACTATCAATAAGAGCATGGGGTAATTATACAGTTTCATAGTGTTCGGATTTATATCCATAATAATTAGAAGAAAATATGCTCTCCACCAATATTATTCCAATATTTTTAATGTATTAATAGTCTTTATTTTACAACAAAACTTTTGAAAAATTTCAATCAGCTTTGTTATGATAGTGTACAATACCATGTTCGGTAGTGGACACTGGCGGATATAAAGAATGAAACATGAAGCATGAAAAATGAAGAATGAAGAAAATTTAAACATTCTTTTAGGGATTTAGGTTATTTTCGCAAATAAAATTTTAAAACTCTTTAACTCTCCCGATCATTGTTAAAACGGTTTATTTCTGTCTTTTTGGTTTGTATAATGATTATCAGCAGGGTCATGTCGCAAGCTGATTCAGTCGCTGTTGATTCTGTGATAAGACATACTCCGGAAGCTGATACACTTGGCAACAGTGATATACAGGAAGAATCGTTTCAGGCATATCTCGACACGCTATACCAGGATATTTATTCCAACATCGATACATTTGGTTGGGACAACGTCAGAATTAACTCAGGATGTTTCGATTCGAAGAACATGATAGATACGGTACGAATAGTTTTATGCGACAGTATAAATGGGTTACATTTTGTCTTTCCGCATAAGAACTATGTATCCTTTAAGTTTGGCCCCAGCCGGCGGATATGGCACTATGGAGTGGATATTAAGGTATTTACAGGGGACTCAATTTTTGCAGCGACTGACGGAATAGTCAGGCTGACAAAATATGACCGGCATGGTTTTGGAAGAGTTGTGGTCATCAGGCATCCACAGGGTCTTGAAACCATTTACGGCCATTTGTCAAGGGTGCTGGTAGAGGCCAACCAGAAAGTCGATGCCGGAGACCTCATCGGTTTAGGCGGAAATTCAGGCCGGTCGACAGGCAGCCACCTGCACTTTGAAACCCGGTACCACGGTGAGCCTTTTGATCCCAATTGTTTTATTGATTTCTCCAGTTTCGAACTGAAGGTAGATACCCTGACCATCACCAGCGCGAATTTTGAATATCTGATTGAACTACGCAAAGCGAAATATCACACAATAAAAAGCGGAGACACCTTATCTGGTATTGCTGCCCGTTATCACACATCGGTCAGCAAGCTTTGCAGACTGAATAATATGTCATCCAAGACTATCCTGCGAATCGGCAGGAAGATCAGGTATCAATAATAATATAGCACAGGGATTTTATAAAGACCGAAATCTTGAAGAATTGCTTTCATTCTTTAAATTTTAAAGCCACTGTATTTATTTCGAATGGCTTTACATGAAAGGTCAGTTTATTTCCCTGAAATGACAGTGCCTTCTCAGTTCGCTCCAGCAAGTCAGTTTGTCTGACTGAAATCAAGTCGCTGTAAAAGGTAAATTCTACATTGTCCTCCTTTCCCCAAATCTCATAGAACCTGATGATGACCTCATCAGAATCCTCGGCTTTTTTAATAGCAGATATGATGATATTGGGTTTGCTGACGGTCACAAAGGAACGGGATGCCGGTAGTGATTCTGGTCGCTGATGACTGGTTGTTTCAGGCATCCCCGTTTTTGACAATACCGGATAATTGAGTTCATAAGCACGCTGATAGGTGTTGCCTTCGCGCCATCCACCGGTATGAGGATAAATTGAGTATGTAAAAGTATGTTTGCCCATGTCGGCTTCTTTATCAGGCCATTTTGGTGAGCGGAGAAGGGTGATCCGCATCATACTGCCTTTTACATCAAAACCATATTTGCAATCATTTAACATACTGACACCATATTTCCCATCCTTATCAGTAAGGTCAATCCATTTATGCCCGCTTACCTCATAGCGGGCTGAATCAAAGGAATTACGATAGACTGTCGGTCTGACAATATAACCGAAAGGTATCTCATAGGTTGCGCTGTCATTAACTACCGACAAATTAAAAGCTGCTTTTAACATTTTATGATCCTCGTTCCAGTCCACATCATTAGCAATATCCAACCGTGCTATACCACGATAAAGTATCAGATCCTGAATGAAACGGGATTTGTTATATGCTTTTTCAATGCGTAATGCAACTTTCTGTGAAGAGTTTGTGACGACCTTGATTGCCAGCACTGAGTCAGCATTCCATTCCTCACCAGTATATCCGATATCCCATGCATCCCAATAGGCAGGTTTATCCCCAAAGATTTGAAGTATGTTCCCTTCACAGTTTTCCTGCAGTACCTGCCGGTTGTTAATCTTGTCAAAGATACTGCTGATATTTCCATTTACAGGATTTACTGTAACCCGAAGGAACTCATTTTCAAGGAAATCATTTCCGATCTTTAAAGGTGAGTCACTACCTGTCCTGTTCCGGCCTTCTCTTAGATAGAGCATTTTATAACCCGTGGCCGGTATATCAAGGCCTGTGATAACTATTTTACCATTAACGATTTCATATGGTATTTCTGTTTCTTCTGCATCATAAAGTCCCATTGTCTGTTTATAGTTCAATGGCGTGTTTATTTCCACAGCATCTTTCCGCGCATGTGTCAATGGATTATAAACGATCAGAGGGATTCCTGTGTTGGTTCCGGGAGAGGATTTAATCAGATTATCCAATGACCAGTTAATCACTCTTCCGGTCAGTTTCTGAACATTCTCATATTGTACTTTTGAATCGTCATACACTTCACCGATGCTTGATCCCGGTAGTATATCATGGAACTGATTAAACAGGGTGAGGCGCCAGGCCTCATTCAATTCATCTTTTGGATAGATAATCCCTGAAATCACCGAGAGTTTTTCAGCTTCTTCAAGAGATATCTCGCTGAGGCGGTTATTTTTTTTGTTGTGGGCCTGGGTGGTATATGTTCCCCTGTGGTATTCAAGGTAAAGTTCACTATTCCATTCCGGCAGGCTTTTATATTTATTCATGATGACATCACTGAAATTCTGTATCGAGGATTCCTTTACTTTAGGAAAAGCATCGACATTCTTCATGGTCTGAATGTTATCAATATTTTCCTGTGTTGGGCCTCCGCCATGATTTCCCACACCATAAAGAACCAGTTGATCGGAAGTGCCGGAAACCTCTTTATGTTTGATGAATTCCTTTGCTACCCTGTTGGGTTCTCCTGAATGAACATAGGTAAAAGGGAATATAGCAAGGACGCGTGAACCGTCAGGAGCTTCCCACCAGAAAATCTTATATGGAAATTCATTGGTATCGTTCCATGTCAGCTTTTGAGTAATAAACGAAGTGATGCCGGCTTTTCTCAATATTTGCGGTAATGTCCAGCAGTATCCGAAAGTATCGGGATCGTAACCGATTTTGACATCGACGCCGAATTTCTTCATAAAATAGCGTTTGCCATAAAGGAGCTGCCTCACAAGAGATTCTCCTGAAGGAATATTCAGGTCAGGTTCCACCCACATTCCACCGACGATCTCCCACTGACCACCATCAATCTTCTTCCTGATCTTTTCAAAATAGTCAGGGAAGCGGTTTTCCATCCACCAATATGTCTGAGCCTGAGATTGACTGTAAATGAATCCGGGATATTTATCTGCAAAATTCAATACTGACTCAAAAGTTTCATAACAAACCTGCACGGTCTCTTCGAATTTCCATAACCAGGCCATGTCAATGTGAGCATTGCCGGCAAAATAGATCGTATTCTTCTTCAATCCTTCAGCCATACCTTTCATTTCATTATAAAATGGAGCCAGAAGCCGGTCAAATTCTGCCCATTGTGAAAGCAGGTAAGCCTTGGTAAGGTTAAATACGGACATATCATTCAGCTGTAAGCTGTCGGGATAAAACAGGTGTGCATAGCCAAGGTTGGTACGGATATATGTTAATTTTTCTGCTAGTTCCGGCGGCATATTTCCCAAGTCATCATTAATGATCGCGTAAAATATATCCTCTCTTTTCAGCGGGAAAGAATAAGAGGCATCCTGACCTGACCAGGAGAGATTGACGAGAAATATTTTCCCTTCCTGCAGAACAGGAAGGAGGTTGTTTATACCAAAAGTAAAATCATAGGCACATCCCTCAGGTGAGGTCATCATGACGTCTTTTTCGTACACTTTAACACCACCTGTTCCGAGGCACTGTAACTTCAATTGGATATTGTCGGGATAAGGCTGCCCTAAAACCTGACATGATAGTCCAAGCTTAATACACCTGCTGTCGGCTTCCCTGATGAATTTATTATTAAAGGCAAGGGATTTAGCATAAATCCACGGGTGGACTTCTGGTTTCTGCCATATACCGCCCTTATAAGGATTTTCCGTACTATAAATAATATCAGAAAGACCGGAACCTTTGTTATCGGTCAGGCGCACTGACAGTGCAAAGTCACCTACGCCATTAACGACTTTTACCAGTAACCTATTCCAGCCTTTGCCGAGACGGGCAATGACCGTATCCTGATCGGGCCGCCAGCCTCTCCAGGCCATTTTGGAGGCTATCTTTTGACCATTGATGTAAATGGCATTGCCGTCATCGGATCCGACAAGTATGTTTACATTCTGCTCCAGATTTGAATAAATAAAGGAGAAAGCATAGACCGCGCAGTATTCAGTCTGCTCAAAATCCATCGACAGAAAATCGAGAGATCCATGCTGCCCGGTCTTTGCCGTAAACCAAGTATAACTTTCATAGATATCCCCTGCAGAGGGTGTGATCTTTGATTCATCATAAATGTATTCATTATCCAGCAATGACTCGGTATTGACATTTGGAAATGATCCTACCACAAGCCAGTTGCTGATGAATTGTTTTTCCTGTGCTTGAGAGGTCCACCAGATGGATAAAATAAAAATAATGATTGCAGGCTTTTTCATTTTTCAGGAATTTATTTGGGACATCATAAGATAAATTATTTCAATCAGTGAATTTAACATGTAAAGCTGAGAATTACATGGCAAAAAACCAAATAATTGAAAATATATTTTCATACAGATGATGCAGATGAAGACGCAGATGACCCAAAAATCTTTATAATTTAGTACCCTAAAATTAGTACCATGAATTTTTTGATTTATTGTGTACACACAACTTAACTTCTGCTCATTAATAATACTGATAGTGCTGATTATCATTTCAGGCTGCAACCCACGACAGCCTGATGAAGCTGATATCAGATACCTGGATATAACCGGAGAATTTCTGGGTCAGGGTGAGTCCAGCAGTGAACCGCGCCTGTTTGCTGCTGACATACTTTCGGCAGGAAAACAGGAGCGTGACATTTCTTTTTCGTATGAAGGCAAAGAACTTTTCTACACGATTTCGCAGGATAACCATAGGGCCATCATGCACACATACGAGGAGGACGGGAAATGGATTGTTCCTGTGATAGCGTCTTTTTCAGGCACTTACAATGATCTGCAAACCTGCACCGGCCCCTATGGAAAAGGTCTTTATTTTGTATCCAACAGGCCATTGGAGAAAGGTGCAAAAGACACGAGCAATTACGATATATGGTATACTTATAAAACCATGGAGGGCTGGGCTGAGCCAATGAATCTGGGCCCACAGGTCAACACTCCTGAACCGGAATTATCCCCCTCTGTAACAAAAGATGGCACCCTCTATTTCATCAGACAGACTCGTAATAAATCATTTAATAAAATATACCGGGCTTCATTTAAGGAAGGAAAATTTTCGGCACCCGAACGATTGACAGATACTTTTAACGGAATGGGAGATGCCTTAACAGCCTGTATCGCTCCGGATGAGAGTTTGCTGGTGTTCATTTCTTCAAAAAGGGAAGGGCTGGGAATGATGGATTATTATATTTCTTTCCGTGATGAAGATGGGAATTGGAGTATTCCTGCCAATATGGGCAGGAAGTTTAATAGTGAGGGTGATGAAAACTCAGCACATTTTTCTGCCGGTGGAAAATACATCTTCTTTACTTCTGCCAGGGCAGATTCAGTGGCAGGGGAAAATATGCATATTTATTGGGCTGAGACCGGCATCCTGAAAAGAATAAAATAAAATGGGCTATTCTTGTGTCAAATATGTTGCCTGTACATTTACACTAATAATGACTGCATCCTGTGGCACGACTATGCTGATTGACACTAATCTTAAGACAGATGCTACAATTATGCCGGTTAAAAGGACTGCTCTTTTCTTAGGTAAAGAAATCGTTTCATTCGGAACATATTATACCGGAAAGGTCGACAGGACGCCGACACTCAGTAGTATTCTGAACACTGAAATGGATGTAAAGACCCTGAAAGAAGACATCAGATTTGAAATGAAGGATGGCTCGACGAATAAATCCAATGTTTATTGTATCGGAAAACTGGGTAAAGAAGACCTCTCACTCGCCGGGAGACAAGACGATGAAGAAGAGGATGTGGAAAATCTGACAAATAAACAAAACAACACTTTTAAAGGCACAATTGATTATCAAAATAGTGAAAGTAAATGGCATTTTCTGATCATCAATTCATACAGCCTGGGAGGTGACACATCGTTAGGATACCTGTCAAACGGATCGCTAAGAATCAGCATTGAACAGGTGAATGTGTATATGTCAGGCCATATGACTGAGGACGAAAGGTTAGGATATGAGTATATCCTTAATAACGAAGTGATTGGTGCCATTGATTTTACCGGTCATGGCCGTGTTATCATGAAAAATGATGTACCCGGGGATATTAAGTTTGCCCTGGCTAATATATCGGCTGCATTATTCCTCAAAAGCGATCTAAGAGACAGTTACTAAATTCTGTTAACCTCCCTGTCATTTTGACCATTTTTCCTGAACCCTATCATGTTATCTGTTCTTTTGGCACGGATTTCCGGATGGTGCAGATTTTGACTATTCACCTGATCCCTTCAATATCGAGGGTTAAACCAATAGGAAGTTATTATGGATGATTTTTCGAAAATCGTCATCAATGCTGTTGACAAAATTAAGAATGCTGTAGTCAGGATAGATGTAATAAAAAAGCGACGATTATTGTTGAACTGGACATTTCCCCTATTGTAAAGAAATAATCATCAAAACGAAAAAACTACCTTATCAATTCGAATGTGAAAAAGTATTAATTTCGGTCAGGTTATAGGTACTGTATATTTTTATCGGAAACAGAAAACCATAAAATATTCACATGGGCGACCTGAGATTACCCTCCCGTATTAATAGCTGGTGGATTATCATTCCAATTGCTCTGATCGGGATGATTATTCACATTATCAGCAAAGGATTATATGATCTGCACCGGGATGAGTTATTGTATGCATCATTAGGTGATCATCTGGCATGGGGATATGCAACGGTTCCTCCTTCGATTGCCTTCTTTGCCGCTGTAGCCAGAGGTATCTTTGGAGATACGACATTCGCCATCGGATTTTTCCCTGCTGTTATTGGTGCTGTTTCGCTTATTTTTACCTGTTTAATTGCTAAGGAACTCGGAGGCCGGAACTGGGCTGTTTTTATTACAGGGCTTTCGTTTCTGCTGACTACTGCCTCACTGAGAATTTTTTCACTATTCCAGCCTGTATGTTTTGACGTCTTCTACTGGATATTTTCGTGTTATCTGATCATCCGGCTTATCAACTCCCGCGACCCAAAAATATGGATTTATTTATTCATCGTATGGGGATTAGCCTTCTTAAACAAGTATATGATCGTATTTTTTGTCATAAGTTTTTTTGTGGCTTTTTTCCTATCGCCTCACAGAAAACTGATCAGGTCATGGTATTTTCTGATTGGCATGCTGGCCGGATTTATAATCATACTTCCAAATGTGATGTGGCAGATCACACATGGGTTCCCCGTTATTCATCATATGTCTGAACTGAGGGATACCCAGCTAGTAAATGTCGACCCCGGAAGTTTTCTTTTGATGCAGGTGATGATGAACTTCCCTGTTTTGATCATATGGGTATTCGGTGTCGTATATCTCCTTTTCTTCAAAACTGCCAGGCCATATCGGTTTATCGGTTATCTGTTCATTTTAATTATCGCCACCTTTCTCCTCTTAAAAGGTAAACATTATTACACCGTTGGAATTTATCCGGTCTTGATGGCTGCCGGGGGTTTTGCAGCTGAAAAATATTTCAGCGGGAAAACGGCTTTTCTAAAGTACGTAATGGTTGCCTTGGTTATTATTATTTCATTGCCTCTGGTGCCTGTTGGTTTGCCTGTCTTAAAACCGGATAAAATGGTCAAATATGGCCATGTATTCAGCGAATATCTGTCACCTGAGTTTCTAAAATGGGAAGATGGAGAGATACACAGCCTGCCGCAGGATTATGCTGATATGCAGGGATGGGAGGAACTTGTCAGAATTGTTGCCAGCAAGTATCAAACTCTGAGCGATGAGGAAAAAGATTCATGTGTGATATTTACTGAAAATTATGGTGAGGCGGGAGCCCTGTATTTTTATGGCAAGAAATATGGCCTGCCGGAACCCTTGAGTTTTCATGAAAGCCTTATTTTCTGGGCACCGGATCGACTTACCGCCGACAAACTCATCAAAGTCGGGGAAACTGATGATATGGATCAACTGGTCAATAATTATGAGCTGATCGGCACCATAACCAATCCCTATGCCCGTGAATATGGATTACCGGTATACTATTGCTGGAATCCCAAACCAGCTCTATATCAAATCTATGCGGAAAAAGTAAAGCGATACAAAAACAGGTATAAGTGACAAAACGACCATGAATTAAATCTAAACCATGTGGTACATTTCAACTAAAGTATGTAAGACAAGCGACATTGGTGTCAGCGGTAACCTGTTCGGAGGGACTATGATGGCCTGGCTGGACGAGGCTGGTGCAACCCTGGCCTGCTCCTTGTGTTGCACGCCCAACATGATCACCTTGAAAATGGAAGAGGTCCTTTTCAAAAAGCCGGTTAAAGTGGGACAGCACATCCGCATTTATGGTAAAGCGGAACGTATAGGCCGAACTTCTCTCACCCTGTTTCTTGAGGCCCGGCTTTTTGATTTTCTTCTGAAGGAGGAAGATCCGGTTTGTTCAACACGGATCATCTTTGTGAAAATAAACGACGAAGGCACAGCAATTCCTATTGAAGAAGAGATCAAAGAAAAAATTATGAAAGGCAGGGCTTTAAGGAATTCATGCAAGCCATATCCAAAAAATACGAAAACCTGCTGAATCATCAATTATGATTGAAATAGCCATCTCTGATCAGCTAAAAAAACTCTGGCCAATGACCGCTGTAGGGTGTTTACAATATTTTGCCAGAGTTGGCCAGCACCAGTCAGATTTATGGAATGAAATAAATGCTATTTGTGACCAGATCATTAAAGAATTATCAATTGAAGATATTGCCCATTTGCCACATGTACATGATACCCGTGAAGCCTATAAGGCGGTCGGGAAGAAACCCAGCCGTTACAGAGTATCATCTGAAGCCTTGCTTCGCAGGATTATACAAGGAAAGGGTCTCTATAAAGTGAATTCAATAGTTGATATCAACAATCTTGTATCCATCCTATCCCATTTTTCACTTGGCACATTTAATCTCGATAAGATTCAACCTCCCATTGAATTTGACATCGGCAAAGAAAACGAAACATATACAGGAATAGGGAAAGGGTTGATAAATATTGAAGATTTGCCTGTCTTCCGCGATACGGATGGCCCTTTCGGGAGTCCGACCAGTGATTCGGAACGAGCCATGGTTACCCCAGAGGCAGAACGCTTTCTGACTGTTATCATTTCGTTCTCCGGAAAAACTGATCTGAATAGTACTATCGATATGCTGATAGATAATCTGGCTAAATATTCAGGAGGGTATTCCTTTGATAAAAGAATTGTGGAATAAAATAACTGTTGCATTTATGTGATAATCATTGTAACTTTGTGCAAATTATATGCTTGGCATGTTCCCACGTAATCTTTGTCTTAAAATGTACTCAAAATTCGGCAGGGGTTTATACCATTGCTGGATGATATAGCTTTTCCCTCAATCTTTCCCATCCTTTTTTCACAGGGCTTACAGTAGTTGTTATTTATTTCATTTTTTTATGAAAGGTCTGATTTTCAATATTATGCGTTATGCGATTCATGACGGGCCCGGTATACGCACTACAGTTTTTATGAAAGGTTGCCCGATGCGTTGCTGGTGGTGTCATAATCCGGAAAGCCAGCTTTCAGAGCCCGAACAAATCAACCGGCAAAGAACGCTCGACGGAATTGTGTTTGAAGATATCGAAATCACCGGAAAATGGATGGACGCTGAAGAAGTGATGGAAGTCATTAAAAAAGACAGGGTTTTTTATGATGAATCGGGAGGAGGTGTGACCTTTTCAGGTGGTGAGCCCTTGATGCAACCGGAATTCCTTGAGGAAATACTGAGCCTGTGTAAGACTGAACATGTCCATACCACCCTCGACACCTGTGGAATTGAATCCACTGAAGTACTGGCAGGATTGACGGACAAAGTCGATCTTTTTCTTTATGATCTTAAATTTATAGATGATGACTTACATTTAAAATATACCGGTGTTTCCAATACACCAGTTCTCGAGAACCTCAGGTTCCTGGCCTCTGAACACTGTCAGATATGGATCAGGATACCGCTGATACCAGGCATTACCGATACAGAAGTAAATCTTAATGATATCAGGGAATTTCTGTTGACACTCCCTTCAATAAAGAAAATAGATCTTCTGCCCTATCATGACATTGCCAGAAATAAATACATAAGACTAGGAAGAGAATACAAACTGCCTGCTGCAGGAAAAGTTTCAGAGGGGAAAATGGATGAAATCAAAAGTTATTTTTCTGAATCTGGATATGAAATAAACATTGGTGGTTAAAGTAACTATAACATGTGATAATAAAATGATCAGATATGAACGAGAGAATCAAAAAATTACGTGAGCGAAGCCTGAAGGCCATAAACCGGATTTCTCCTGAAAGAGCTTTGCTGATAACAGAATTCTATAAAAGTGATATAGCCCAGGAGGTTTCTATTCCTGTAAAAAGGGCTTTGTCGTTTAAATATATCCTGGAGCATAAATCCATCTGTATAAATGATGGTGAACTGGTTGTCGGAGAAAGAGGACCGGCTCCCAAAGCAACTCCAACCTATCCCGAGATATGTCTTCATTCATTGGAAGACCTTGAGATTCTGAATTTCAGATCAAAAGTGGCGTTCAAGGTCGATGAAGAAACAAAACAGATCTACAGAGATATAGTCATTCCGTTCTGGGCAGGTAAGACTCACAGGGACAGGTTATTCCATAATATGGATACAGAATGGATCTCAGCCTATAAGGCCGGTGTCTTCACAGAATTCCAGGAACAACGTGCACCTGGACATACTGTACTTGGAGACAAAATTTATAAGAGAGGGATGCTCGACTTTAAAGAGGATATACAGCGAAGCACGGCAGCGCTTGACTTCTTCAATGATCCCACAGCTTATGAAAAAAGAGAAGAGCTCAAAGCAATGGATATTGCGGCCGATGCCATCATTCTTTTTGCCAACCGTCATGCTGATATACTTGAAAAACTGGCCGATCAGGAGAAGGATGCGACAAGAAAAGAAGAATTGATAGAAATGGCTGGCGTTTGCCGTCATGTTCCAGCGCATGCCCCGCGCACGTTTCATGAAGCTTTGCAATATTACTGGTTTGTACATCTTGGCGTCATCACAGAGCTGAATCCCTGGGATTCATTCAATCCGGGACGTTTAGACCAGCACCTTTATCCTTTGTATAAGAAAGGTCTTTTAGAAGGTAGTCTTACCAAAGAAAGAGCCAGAGAACTGCTGCAGGCATTCTGGATAAAATTTAACAACCACCCTGCACCACCAAAAGTGGGAGTCACAGCCCTTGAAAGTAATACGTACACCGACTTTGCCCTCATCAATATCGGCGGACTTAACAAGGAAGGTAAAGATGCTGTGAATGAGATAAGTTTTCTGATTTTAGATGTCATCGAAGAGATGCGTTTGCTGCAACCCAGCTCAATGGTGCAGCTCAGCAAGCAGAATCCTGACAACCTGATAAAACGAGCCATAAAAATCATCCGCACCGGATTCGGGCAACCTTCCATTTTTAACACCGATGCCATAGTCCAAGAGCTGATGCGCCAGGGAAAATCCATCGAAGATGCCCGGAAAGGCGGCGCCAGCGGCTGCGTCGAAAGCGGTGCCTTTGGAACTGAAGCATATTTCCTCACCGGTTATTTCAACCTGACTAAGGTACTTGAGCTGACACTTCACAATGGATATGATGCGAGAACACAAAAACAGATCGGTCTTAAAACCGGAGACCCGGCCTCTTTTAAAAGTCTTGCAGAACTTATGCAGGCTTTTGAGAAACAACTCCGGTATTTCATCGATATCAAGATCAAGGGAAATAATATCATCGAACGTCTGTTTATCGATTACATGCCTGTGCCATTTCTGTCATTATTAATAGATGATTGTATCAGCAATGCAAAGGATTACAATGCCGGTGGTGCACGCTATAACACCAGTTATGTTCAGGGTGTTGGACTGGGGAGCATGACCGACATACTCACGTCATTGAAATATAATATTTTCGATCAGAAAAAGGTGAACATGGAGGAGATGCTGAAAGCCATTCAGTGTGATTTTAAGGGCTTTGAAGAGCTAAGGAAAGACCTTATCTATAATACGCCCAAATATGGCAATGATGAGGACTATGCTGATGCGCAGGCTGTAAGGGTATTTGATCTGTTTTATGACGCAGTGGATGGCCGCCAAACAACTCGCGGTGGTACTTACAGGATTAACATGCTTCCTACGACAAGCCATATATATTTTGGCAGTGTGATCGGTGCCATGCCTGATGGCAGGAAAGCCTGGCAACCCTTATCAGAAGGCATCTCTCCATTCCAGGGTGCCGATAGAAAAGGACCTACAGCCGTCATTAAATCAGCGGCCAAAATCGATCACCTGAAAACCGGAGGCACTCTGCTGAACCAAAAGTTCACACCTCACGTGTTGCAGGATGAAAAGGGCATCGACAGCCTGGCCCAGCTCATCAGGGGATATTTCCGGATGGACGGACATCACATTCAGTTCAACGTGGTGTCAGCGCATACACTGCGGGAAGCCCAGAAATATCCCGAAAAATATCAGGATCTGATCGTTAGGGTTGCCGGATATAGCGATTACTTCAATGACCTGGGCAAGGATCTCCAGGATGAGATCATCCGCAGGACAGAACATGAGACCTTTTAAAATTTTCAACATTGAATATTCATTTTACAATTTAAAGTTGAATATTGAATGTCGAATATTGAATATTGATTATTGATTTCCGATCGATGCGTTCAGCCACGCTCAAATCCGACTTACTCCTGCTCTTTGCTGCGGTGATCTGGGGTTTTGCCTTTACAGCACAAAGGGTAGGCATGGAATTTATGGGGCCGTTCCTTTTCAATGGCATCCGTTTTGGCTTGGGAGGGGCAGTGCTGTGGATGTACATTGCTATCAGGAAAAACCGCCAGGTGGATATCCATCCCGACCACATTCATAACCATAAAATGACCCTGCTTATAGGCGGAATTATTGCCGGATTGCTGGTATTTGCCGGTGCTTCGCTGCAGCAAACCGGAATGGTTTATACAACAGCAGGCAATGCCGGATTTATCACTGGATTGTATGTTGTTTTTGTGCCGATCATAGGATTGTTTGTCCGTCAAAGACCGCGGGTAAATGTATGGCTCGGGGCTCTGCTGGCAGCAGGGGGTATGTATTTTCTAAGCGTTACTGAAAAATTCCAGATCTCCAGAGGTGACTTGCTCGTACTGGGCTGCGCCTTTGTCTGGGCTTTCCATGTGTTGTTCATCGGGGTGGTATCCCCCAGGGTTGATGCGTTAAAGCTGGCTGTGATTCAGTACTTTATCACTTCCCTTCTGAGCCTAGTGATGGCCCTGTTTTTCGAAGAGATCCATGCTGAGGCTATTCTGAATGCAGCTATTCCCTTACTTTATGGTGGGTTTTTTTCAGTGGGCATAGCCTATACCCTACAGATTGTAGGGCAGAAAAAGTCTCCTCCGGCGCATGCAGCCATCATCCTGAGCTCTGAAGCCGTTTTTGCAGCCTTCGGCGGCTGGCTGATCATCGATGAAATGCTTACACCGCGGGCACTGGTGGGATGTGCGCTTATGCTGGCCGGAATGATCCTGGCCCAGGTGAGAAGGCGGGATAATGTGGCGATGTAGCGAAGTGACTCAAATCGAATCTTGTTATTCCATCAAAAATTCAAAAAAAATACTACTTTCGTTACATCGTTACATCGTTACATCGTTATATTTTACATGTTTATGTCAAAATCCCTTCGTCTTTCTGCTCCTTCGCACTGGCCGGCCATTGCCACCATCGACATGCATACCGGAGGTGAACCGCTGCGTGTCATCACAGGAGGCCTTCCGGAGATAAAAGGCGACACCATCCTGGATAAACGACGTTATTTCCGCGATCACCTTGATCATATCCGCACCGGTCTGATGTGGGAACCACGCGGACATGCCGATATGTATGGCGCTATTCTCACAGAGCCAACAACACCGGATGCTGATTTCGGTGTCTTCTTCATGCACAATGAAGGCTACAGCACCATGTGCGGCCATGCAATCATTGCCCTGACCAAGCTGGTTTTGGATACAGGATTTATTCAGAAGGAAGGGGATGTTCCTGAACTGATTATCAATGCGCCTCCCGGTAAAATCTATTCAAAAGGTCATAGAGAAGGCAGAGTAGTCAGAAAAGTATCATTTCGGAATGTACCCTCATTCGTCCTGCTGAAAGATCAAAATGTTCATGTTGCCGGTATTGGAGATGTAAAATTTGATGTAGCATTTGGAGGTGCATTCTATGCTTTTGTCAAAGCTGCTGATCTCCGGTTAGGAATGGAAATCACTGACCATGATCAGCTGATCGATTATGGGAGGCGGATTAAATATGCTGTCATGGACCAATATGTGATCAAACATCCATTTGAGGAGGATTTAAGCTTTTTATACGGGACCATTTTTATCGGGGATCCTGTTGACAGATCGCATCACAGCCGGAATGTATGTATCTTCGCCGACGGTGAGCTGGACCGTTCAGCTACGGGTTCCGGTGTCAGCGCGCGGGCAGCTTTACATTTCGCAAAAGACGGGCTGAAGCCTGGGGAAACCATTACCATCGAGAGCATACTCGGAACTACAATGGATGTATGTATCAAAGAGGTAACATCGTTCGGCCCTCATTCGGCAGTCATCCCTGAAGTGAGCGGAACATCCCATTTTACGGGAACAAATACATTTTATTTTGATCCGGAAGATCCATTGAAAAAGGGATTTATCCTGAGATAAAAATTTTACGGCCGATTAAATGACAAATGGCCATTGTGCTTTATATTCATTATCGGTTATTTTTAAAATGTCACAGTAATTTATTGAAATACAAAATAAACAGCATGAAAAACAGCATGAGATTCGTCAGCGCATTTTTGATTATCCTATGCATTTTCAACGGGATAACAGCCTCAACTGTCGCTGCACAGGAAGACAAAGACACTCTTTTTTTAGAGGAATGGCTGTCAGGCCTCAGGGACATAAAATTTGAAAAAATAGATCATAATGAGCACTTCAAGTCAGCTTATGTGCTGTATTTTACCCAGCCCCTTGATCACAATAATCCTGACGGAAAAAAATTTACCCAGCGGATCTATCTATTTCACAGGGATTTCAACAGGCCTGTTGTTTTTGTGACCGAAGGCTATGGTGCTGACTATGCCAGGCATCCAAAGATGATGTATGAACTGGCTGGCATGCTTGACGCAAACCAGATCGTTGTCGAGCACCGTTTTTTTGGAACATCGGTGCCGGATACATTACAGTGGGAGTATCTTGATATATTCCAGGCTGCCAGCGACCATCACAGGATAGTGGAACTGTTTAAAGGTCTTTATAGGGGTAAATGGGTCAACACGGGAATCAGCAAGGGAGGACAAACAGCCATGTATCACCGCTACTTCTTCCCTGAAGATGTGGATGTGACCGTCGGTTATGTGTGTCCTCTGAATTTCTCCATTGCCGATTCCAGGGTGTCTCCCTTCATGCAGAATGTGGGTGACTCATTATGCAGGGCCAGGATATTTGACTTTCAGAAACAGCTTCTTGAAAGAAGAGACCAATATTTCCCAAAATTTCTTGATATGGCAAAGGAACAAAAGCTGGTCTATTCCATTGGTGAGGAAAAAGCCTATGAAATAACGGCCATGGAATATGCTTTTGCCTTCTGGCAGTGGGGAGGGTGGAGCTGTGACTCCATACCCGGACCGGATGCAACGACGGAGCAGGTCATGAATCACGTAAATGAAGTAGCAGGTATCGACTGGGTTTCCGACCAGGGAATAAAACGTTATGAACCATTCTATTATCAGGCTCTTACTGAAATTGGCTTCTATGGTTATGATACCCGGCCTTTTGGTAATCTCATCAAATTTCTGGATAATCCGACTTTCACCTTCACCTGCCCGAAAGGAACTCAATGTGTATATAATCCAGTTCCCATGGAAGAGGTAGATCAGTTTGTCAGGCATAAGGCAAAAAATATGATGTTCATTTATGGTGAATATGATCCATGGTCATCTACATCTGTTCAGGTGTCGGGAGATAATAATGTGATCAAGGTGGTAAGGCCGGGTGGAGCCCACTCCTCAAGAATCGGCAACCTGCCTGAACAACAGAAACAGCTTGTTAAAAAAACATTGGAGCAATGGCTGAACATGGAGTTGAAATTATAATTTTTCAGCCCATTCATACTTCTGTGTCCATCTATGGTTAAAATTAAGATAATTATGAGAACATTCTTCATTTTTACTCTTTCATTCTTCATTCCGCCCTTGCCTGCACCGATATTATTGTCGGTAAAAATGCTTCGGCCGATGGCTCGGTCATCACCTCACATACAGAGGCAGCTCCTGACTGCCGGGTGAGGGTTATTCCAGGACAGACTTTCCCAAAAGGATCGATGGCTCCGGTTTATTGGGGCATACAGGATGTTAAAAATCCGCTGGACCAGTATGGTGAGATCATTGGTTATATTCCCCAGGTGGAAAGAACATACACCTATTTTCATTCCGGGTATTCACACATCAATGAGTATCAGCTGGCGATCGGTGAGACCACAATGAGCCAGAAAGATGAACTGAAAGTGTCACGTGAGAACGGAAAACAGATTATGACCATTGAGCAGGTCATGGTTTTTGCTTTGCAGCGCTGCAAGACAGCACGGGAAGCCATCAGGCTGATAGCATCGCTTGTTGAAGAATATGGGTTCCTGCCATCGTGCGGACCTGAGCCGGAAGCCTTGTGTATTGCCGATCCCCATGAAGCCTGGGTGATGGAGATCTTCAGCGTCGGACCTGGCTGGGAACCCGGTTACGGTAAACCAGGTGCTATCTGGGCTGCACAGCGTGTACCCGACGACCACATCGCTATCGTTCCCAACTGGAGCATCATCAAGGAAATCGACCTGAGCAGATCGGACTTTTTCATGGCCTCAAAAAATTACATGCAGATAGCTATAGACTTCGGATGGTACGATCCAAAAGGAACCAAACCCTTCATCTGGCAAGATGTATATTCTCCCCTGCCACGTGAATGGGCTACAAGCCGGTTCTGGCTGTTCTTTAAAACCTATGCTCCCAACTATTACAAATGGCCTGACAGGTCTCTTAAAACCCCTTTCGATGGTCAGCGACCCTATGTACAATATGTGGAACCTTTATCGATTTATCCTTTCTCTGTCAAACCCGAAAAGAAACTCTCCGTTCAGGATGTCATCGCTTTTCAGCGTTCGCTATTTGAGGGAACGATATACGACATGACAGCCGATCCCAACTGGTATATTCCCGACGCACAGGGAGGCATGAAACGCAGTGCGCTGGCAACCCCATTTCCAACCAGGGACATGCGTGAATTATTGAATATCACCTACCACCGAATGGTACCCCGCACCGGCTACGGTATGGTGGCGCAATTACGCAGCTGGCTTCCTGACGCCATAGGCGGTGTATATTGGATTTATCTCGATAACCCATATATCAGCAACTATGTCCCCATATATACCGGTGTACTAAAAATATCCCCCCTATATATGACCTATAATCCTGATCAATTTGATGAAGGCTCTGCGCGATGGGCCATCGATTTTGTCGATAACCTGCTTTACCTGAAATGGCAGGAGGCCATCAATGATCTGAAGGCTGTGAGGGATCCGCTTGAACAGACATTCTTTGGCGACCAAGCCGGTATAGAACAGGAAGCGCTGAAGCTGTATAATGAAGATCCTGCCAAGGTGAAGGAGTATCTTACCAATTACACACAGGATTGCATGGAGAAAACAGTCAGGATGTACCACGATCTCAGGAATCGGTTGATTTCGAAGTATACTAATAACAAGCAAGGGTTATAGTAAAAGGCTATTATCACAAAAACCATTGAAAATCAAATCTCTTTTCGCAATAAGACAGAAAGCTGAATGATCTTCCAGAATCCTGAAGTGAAAATGGGAAGCCTGGATATATCAGAATATGAAATATCTGTCAACGATAGTAAAAGGATCAGAAAATTCAGCAAGCAGCTCACCTGTCTGTCTGCAATAAATAATTGCCTTCAGAATATAACTGCGGCTTGAGGCGCATAAGAAAATTGTGTTACTTTTGCCTTTTGTGACACTGATAAGCCAATATAAATAGGGCTTATATTAGAAAAATTTTATATTGAATGATTATGATTAAAAAAATCCCGGGGATTATTTTTTTGTTTTTTGTTGCATGGTCATCCTATTCTCAGCACTTTCCGGCTGAGATGGAGAATCCTGAAATTGTTGGCATCAATAAAGAACCCCCGCATTGCACGCTGTTACCTTTTGCAGATGAAGCTTCTGCTCTTGCCGGCAACCGGGCGGCATCGCCCTATTATAAATCTCTCAATGGATTATGGAAATTCAACTGGGTTGAGAATCCTTCAAGGAGACCGTCGGATTTCTATATGCCCGATTTTAAGGAAAAAAACTGGAAAGAAATTGCCGTTCCCTCAAATTGGGAGCTTCAGGGGTATGGTGTTCCCATCTATGTGAACAGTGATTACGAGTTTAGCCTTACCCCGCAACCGCCCTATGTTCCGCATGATAATAATCCGGTTGGATCATACAGAACGACCTTTTCTATCCCTGATAGCTGGAATGACCGTCAGGTCATCCTGCACTTCGGGGATGTAAAGTCGGCGATGTATGTCTGGCTTAATGGTGAATATGTCGGATTAAGCAAAGGCAGCAAACTGCCTGCAGAATTCAATATCACCAAGTATCTGAAACCGGGAGAGAATCTCCTCGCTGTTCAGGTTTACCGTTATTCCGACGGTTCATACCTTGAATGCCAGGACTTCTGGCGCATCAGCGGAATAGAACGCGATGTTTTTCTATATGCCATACCACAGACACATATTCGTGATTTCTTTATCCTTTCTGATCTGACAGACAATTATAAGGATGGCCATTTTGATCTGAAAGCCGAACTCGTTAATTACTCGGGAAATTCAGAGGAAATCTTTTATATTGAAGGCAAATTATACGATAATCCGTCAGATGAACCTTTTTTAGCCTTTGAGGATAAGATACGTTTTGATACCTTAAAAACATTTCCATTTCATTTTGAAACAACGCTGTTCAATCCGAAAAAATGGACGGCCGAAACACCTGATTTATATACTCTTGTTCTGACATTTCGCAATTCACACGAAGTCCTTGAATCATTAAGCTGCAAAGTTGGATTCAGAACATCCGAGATTAAAAATGGCCAGCTGCTGATAAACGGTGTGGCTATACGCATCAAAGGAGTGAACCGGCATGAGCATGATCCTCTTACAGGCCATGTGATCTCGGAAGAATCTATGCTCAAGGACATTCAAATGATGAAACAGAATAACATCAATACCGTGAGGACATGCCATTATCCGAATGATCCACGATGGTATGAGCTGTGTGATCAATATGGCCTATATCTGATTGACGAAGCCAACATTGAATCTCATGGAATGGGCTATGATTCTAATAAAACGCTGGGTAACAATCCTCTGTTCATGAAAGCCCACCTTGACCGCATACAAAGGATGGTGGAGCGTGATAAAAATCATCCTTCTGTTATCATCTGGTCGATGGGCAATGAAGCCGGCGACGGTGTGAATTTCGACACCTGCTATAAGTGGATACACTACCGCGATCCATCCCGTCCGGTGCATTATGAACGGGCAGAGCTCGGGTCAAATACCGATATTTACTGTCCGATGTATCCTCAAATCCAGGAACTTATTGATTATGCATCAAAGTATCAGTTACGACCTCTCATCATGTGCGAATATGACCATTCAATGGGTAACAGCACAGGAAATATTTCCGATTACTGGAATGTGATCGAATCCAATAAGCAGCTTCAGGGAGGGTGCATCTGGGATTGGGTTGATGAAGGACTACTGAAAAAAGATGACCGGGGACGTGAATATTATGGTTATGGCGGTGACTTTGGCGCTCATGAGGTGCCGACGGATGGCAATTTCTGCTGCAATGGGCTGGTTTCTGCCGACAGGACCCCTCATCCGGGTTTGAAGGAAGTAAAAAAAGTGTACCAGTATGTTGGTTTCACAAACATCGACCTGATGAACGGTAAAATTAAGGTGACCAACAAATACGATTTTATCAACCTTGACACTTTTAATATTAACTGGCAGCTCGCAAAAGACGGCGAAATCATCGGTCAGGGCATCATTGAGAGACCCGATGTGGCACCCCATACCAGCAAGCTTTTCACAATTCCATTACCTCCGATCCAGTCTGTAATTGGAGAAGAATATTTCATTAATTTTTCAGTGACAGCCAGAGATGATAAACCCTTTATACCAAAGGGATTTGAGGTAGCCTCCGAACAGATCAGAATGCCCTATTATTCTGATTTCAATAAGTACACTGTGCCTGAATCTCTAACTCTGCAACTGGAAGAAAAAGGGGATAATCCAACGATCAGGGGCAATCAGTTCCGGATCATATTTGATCGAAAGACAGGCACCATCAGCTCATGGTTATATAACGAAACCGAACTTATAAAGCAGGGTTCACTACCTAATTTCTGGCGTGCCCCAACAGATAATGACTTTGGCAATCAGATGGAAAAACGTTGTGCTATCTGGAAACAGGATAGCTATACCCGTAAAGTTCAGGCGTTTGACATAAAAAAAATCAGCAAGGGAGAGATATGGATCGAGGTACTATACAAGCTGCCTGCTTCAGGTGCCACATGCCACGCAAGATATATTGTCCTTGCAACAGGCGATGTATATGTTCTCGAAGAAATTAATCCGGTAGCGGGCAGCAAACTTCCGGAAATGCCACGTTTTGGTATGCGTATGAAAATACCGGCGCAATTCGGGAACATGAAATGGTACGGAAGGGGGCCTCATGAAAACTATTGTGACAGAAATACATCGGCATTTGTCGGACAATATACAAGCACTGTGATGGATCAGTATTTCCCATATATCCGGCCTCAGGAAAACGGTTATAAGACAGATGTCCGCTGGGTGGCTCTGACAAACCAGCAGGGGCAGGGATTGCTGATCGCAGGATTGCCATTTTTCAGCATGTCAGCCCTTCCTTATTCTATTGAAGATCTGGACCAGGGCACAAAACAGAACTACCGCCATACCATTGACTTGGTCCCCCGCGATTTTGTCGATGTTAACATCGACTTTAAACAACAGGGAGTAGGTGGTATTGACAGCTGGGGTGCCAAACCGCTTCCCCAATACCAGCTGCCATCACAGCATTATTCGTTCAGCTATCGGATGAGACCCCTGACCGGAAATGAAGACCCGGAAAAAGTGAGTAAATTAATTTATGACACAAAAGGACTGAAGTAAAGCTTAGGATGAAATCATATCCTATTACAACTAAATAAAATGAAAAAGCCATTCCTTCAACTTTTATTGATCATGATAGTCATGCTTACCGGTTGGTCGTGCCGGCAAAAGCATGGATTAGAATCTCCTGATATCAGCATCATTCCAAAACCCATGAGCATAGAAACATCAGAGGGAGTATTTACTCTTAACGACAGTACGGTAATCCTGGCTGAACCGGGTAATGAGGAGGTCTCTCAAATAGCCGGCATGGCGCAGCTTATCATACAAACCTCAACGGGATTTAATCCGGTGCTCAGGAACATGATCTCTATACCAGCGACAAATGCCATCGTCTTCAGGCTTAATCATCCTTCTGTTAACACACTTGGAAAAGAAGGCTATGCTCTTGCGGTGGATGAAAACCACATTGAAGTCACTGCTGACGATCCGGCCGGAATATTTTATGGTATGCAGAGCATTCTTCAGTTATTACCTTGTCAAATTTACAGCAAGGAACTGGTCACTCCGGCTATTTCATGGACAGTACCGTGTGTGAAGATCACCGATAAGCCACGATATGCATGGCGGGGCATGCACCTGGATGTTTCCAGGCATTTCTTCCCAAAGGAATTCATAAAAAAATACATTGACCTCATCGCTATGCATAAAATGAACGTCTTTCACTGGCATCTGACCGATGACAATGGCTGGCGCATCGAAATAAAAAAATATCCAAAGTTGACAGATATTTCAGCCTGGCGTGTCGACAGGGAAGATAAACCCTGGAATGAACGCGAGCTGCAAAAAGAGGGTGAAGAAGCTACCTATGGAGGTTTCTATACCCAGGATGATATCAAAGAGATTGTTGATTATGCAAAAAAACGTTATGTGACAGTGGTGCCTGAGATAGAAATGCCAGGCCACACATCGGAGGTGTTTGCCGCATACCCCGAGCTGTCATGCAGAGGAGAGAAACTAACCGTTTTCCCGGGCTCCTACTGGCCTAACATCGATATTTTCTGCGCCGGCAATGAACAGGTATTCACATTCCTCGAAGATGTCCTTACTGAGGTCTTCGCATTATTTCCATCAGAATACATCCATATAGGCGGTGATGAAGCTGATAAGACCCTCTGGAAGGTATGTCCGAAATGTCAGAAAAGAATAAGAGAAGAAGGACTTAAGGATGAAAAAGAACTCCAGAGTTACTTCATCAAACGAATAGAAGCATTCATCAATGCCAAAGGCAAAAAGATGATAGGCTGGGATGAGATTCTGGAAGGTGGACTGGCACCGGAAGCAACGGTGATGTCATGGCGTGGTTTTGAAGGTGGCATTGAGGCTGCAAAGATGCAGCATGATGTGATCATGTGCCCTGTATCGTATTGTTATTTCGACTACTACCAGGGTGATCCTGAAACCCAGCCTAAAGCCATCGGAGGTAACACAACACTCAAAAAAGTATATTCTTTTGAGCCGACGCCGCCGGAATTAAACGGTGAAGAGGCAGCCCATGTCCTTGGCGCCCAGGGTAATGTCTGGACGGAATATATTGTCACACCAGAACATGCTGAATATATGGCTGTCCCCAGAATGACAGCCCTGGCCGAAGTGGTATGGTCAGATAAAGCATCACGCAACTGGGACGACTTTAATGAACGCCTGCAACAACAATTTATACGGTTCAACATGCTAAATGTAAACTATTGCAGGGGATCTTTTAAAATTGGTATGAAAACACGCTTCGACACCCTGAAAAGCAGCATGCATATTCTCTTCGAATCAGAGATCTATAAACCTGTCATACGCTATACAATCAATGGCAAGGATCCGGATCTGAAATCCAAAATTTACGGCGAACCGGTCAATGTAATAGCCAATACGACCGTCAAAGCAGGAATCTTTCAAAATGATACTCTCCTTGGAGGACTGTCTGAAAAAACGCTTGTCCTTCATGAAGGTATCGGGAAAAAGGTGATTTATACCGAACCATACAGTCATAAGTACCCGGGCGACGGAGACCGCACTCTCTTTGACGGTATCAGAGGTTCTGATTATTTCAATGATGGCTGCTGGCTGGATCTTTCTTCCTGTCTCCGTCGAGTATTTAAGTTCAATGAATGGAAATCAGTTTAATCCGCTTGCGACAATTGTAAATAACATCTCTCCGGCAGAGGAAAAGCCGATTATCAAAGACTTCACAGCCGAGTTCAAGCCGGTAAAAGCGCGGTATGTGAAAATTCTGGCCAGGAACATGGGTGTTTGTCCCAAATGGCATCCAGGTGCCGGAGAAAAGGCATGGATATTTGCTGATGAGATTATGATCGACTAAATAGGGACATTTTCTTGTATATATTTGTAACAGGTTTATTATCAGTTGTATGTCACAGCAAAAAAAGCTTTTCCTCCTTGATGCCATGGCCCTTATCTACAGGGCCTATTTTGCCCTCAGCAAGTCACCGCGGATGACATCATTTGGCCTTAACACTTCCGCCATTTATGGTTTCGCCAACAGCCTGTGGGATGTGATTAAAAATGAGAAACCTACACACCTGGGTGTTGCCTTTGACTCACGGGTACCCACTGTCAGGCATGAAGAGTTTGCCGAATATAAAGCGCACAGGCAGGAAATGCCTGAAGATATCGGCACTTCGTTACCATATATCCGGCGTCTCCTGGATGCATTCAACATTCCTGTTCTCATTGTCGCCGGTTATGAAGCTGATGATATTATCGGCACAATCGCCAAAAAAGCTGAAAGAAACGGATTTATCACCTATATGATGACCCCGGATAAGGACTTTGGTCAGCTGGTCACGGATAAAAGCTTTATATATAAACCCGGTCGAATGGGCGATAAGCCCGAAATATTGGGCGTGAAGGAGATCTGTGAAAAATACAATATCCGGCGTCCTGAACAGGTTATCGACATCCTCGGACTGATGGGCGACGCATCGGATAATATTCCCGGCCTGCCTAACGTCGGCGAAGTCACGGCAAAAAAACTTGTTGAAGAATTTGGTTCCGTCGAAAATGTCCTGAAAAATAGGGACAAGATGAAAGGCCGCCTCAGGGAAATCGTCGAGAACCACGCCGAACAGGCACTTTTCTCAAAAAAAATGGCCACCATTATCCTTGATGTTCCCATCAACTTCGATGAAGAACACCTGAGATTATCCAATCCGGATATCACAGCTCTTAAAGAGATTTTCTATGAACTTGAATTCCGGACATTTGCCAACAGGGTTTTTACCGACCTGTCATTGAAGGTCACTGATGAAACAGCAGAGGCACCCACACAAAAGGAGGAACTTTTTGCCGATGTGCATGAAATAACTGAAAAAACCCTGCCTTCCCTTGAGAAGAATACCATCGTCACGACACCTCACCGGTATGTCCTCGCCGATACTCCTGAAACGAGGCAAAACCTGATCACTGATCTCATACAACAGTCCTCGGTATGTTTTGACACTGAAACAACGGGGCTGGATCCGAATAACTCGGAACTCATCGGCATCTCTTTTTCCTTCAAGCCTCATGAAGCCTGGTATGTGACCATCCCCGGCAACTACCACGAAGCCTGCCAGGTGGTTAATGAATTCAGATGCGTGTTTGAAGATCCGTCCATTGAAAAAATCGGGCAAAACCTGAAGTTTGATATTTCCATCCTGAAATGGTATGACATGGAAGTAAAAGGTAAGTTATTCGACACCATGCTGGCGCATTATGTCATTCAGCCCGACTTGCGTCATAACATGGACTTCCTTTCGGAGACATACCTCAACTATAAACCGGTTCCCATTGAAAGCCTGATAGGAAAAAAGAGTGAGGGGCAGCTCAGCATGCGGGTTATTGATATTGAAACGGTAAAAGACTATTCGGCCGAGGATGCCGACGTCACGCTTCAGCTCAAATATGTGTTTGAACCCATGATGCAGGAAGCCAATACCCGTGAGCTTTTCGACACAATTGAGATGCCCCTTGTGCCGGTGCTGGCAGCCATGGAAGCTGAAGGAATTAACATCGATCCCAATGTGCTCACCGAATACTCTGTTCAGCTCAGGGATCAGATTAAGGATCTGGAGAGGATCATTCATGAGCAGGCAGGCATGGAATTTAACATCTCCTCGCCGAAACAACTGGGTGAAGTGCTCTATGAAAAGCTTCAGATATCGGGCAATCCGAAGCTGACCAAAACAAAACAATATTCAACCAGTGAAGATGTGCTGCAAAAAATGTCGTACAGGCATCCGATCATTCAGAATATCCTTGACTATCGTTCACTCACGAAACTGAAATCGACCTATGTGGATGTTTTGCCGGCACTTGCCAACCCACGTACAGGACGTATCCACTCCTCTTTCAACCAGGCAGTGGCGGCAACAGGGCGGCTGAGCTCCAACAATCCCAACATGCAGAACATCCCAGTGCGGACCGAGAAAGGGCGGGAAATACGTAAGGCTTTTGTTCCCAGAAATAGCGATTATACCCTTTTATCTGTGGACTATTCCCAGATAGAACTGCGCATCATCGCCGAAATGAGCGGTGATGAAGGTATGATCGAAGCCTTCCGCCAGGGGCTCGACATACATGCTGCCACAGCTGCCAGGGTATTTGGCGTGCCCCTCAGCGAAGTCAATGGTGACATGCGCCGTAAGGCTAAAACCGTGAACTTCGGCATCATCTATGGCATTTCCGCCTTCGGCCTGTCGGAACGATTGAATATCCCGCGGAAAGAATCTGCCGACATCATTGCCCAGTATTTTACCCAGTATCCGCGAATAAAACAATATATGGATGACACCATTGCCTTTGCCCGCGCTAACGGATATGTAGAAACGATCATGAAACGGAGGCGATATATACGCGACATCACATCAGGCAATGCCGTGGTCAGGGGCTTCGCCGAACGAAATGCCATCAACGCCCCTATACAGGGCTCAGCAGCCGATATGATTAAAATTGCCATGATCAGCATCTTTAATGAATTGCAGAAACGCGGGCTCAGGACAAAGATGATACTTCAGGTCCATGACGAATTGGTCTTCGATATGCCAAAGGATGAAGCCAACATCATCATGCCAGTCATCCGTGAAAAAATGACCACCGCTATACCCATGCGGGTACAGATAGATGTAGAAATGAAGACAGGCGACAACTGGCTTGACGCACATTGATGAATAAAAAAGCCACGAGCTTGTAGCTTGAAGCTTGTTGCTTTTATATATTTGATCTGTGTTTTTGATATTTAATTTTTGATTTTTAATTTAACTATGGGACATTTCAGCCACGATAACCGCATCGTCATGACTCTTGACGCCGGTGGTACAAATTTGGTTTTCAATGCAGTTCAAGGCGAGAGCGAGATTCTCTCTTCCATCATCCTTCCATCGCGACACGACACTCTTGAAAAAGTGATTAAGACCATTATTGACGGTTTTAGCCAAGTCAGCAACCAGCTTAAGGAGAGACCTGTGGCCATCAGTTTTGCATTTCCGGGACCTGCTGAATATGAGTCAGGCATCATCGGCGACCTGGAGAACCTGCCCACCTTCCGTGGTGGTGTTGCCCTTGGTCCCGCCCTGCAGGAACAATTCGGCATACCGGTATTTATCAATAACGATGGTGACCTCTTTACGTATGGCGAAGCTCTCGCAGGTTTATTGCCATATATCAATGACCTGCTTGTTCAGCGTGGCAGTCCTAAATATTATCATAATCTTTTCGGTGCGACATTTGGGACAGGCTTCGGCGGTGGCATTGTTTCAAAAGGTGAACTCTTCACCGGTGACAACTCGGCACAGGGCGAGCTCAACCGCATGCGAAACAGGCTATATAATAATTTCAGCGTGGAGGAAAGCACCAGCATTCGCGGTGTGCAACGTGTCTATGCCAGGGAGTCAGGTGATCATTCCAGTCTTTCACCAAAGGATATCTATGAAATAGGCATGGGACTGAAACCGGGCAACCGGCAGGCAGCGGAGAAAGCCTTTGAGGAACTGGCCATTGTTGCCGGTGATTCCTTCGCCAATGCCATTACCCTTTTCGACGGGCTGGTGGTCATAGGCGGCGGACTTTCAAAGGCTTATCCCCTATTCCTGTCGTGCCTCGTCGAGGAGATGAATGCAGCCTTTGATACAGCACAGGGCAAATCCCTGCCACGCATGGAAATCAAAGCCTTCAACCTGGAAGATCCTAAAGAGCTGGAACTTTTCCTTAAAGGCGACACGCGTGAGATACAGGTGCCCTTCAGTAAAAAGAGGATTAGATATGATCCGGCGAAACGCATAGGAGTAGGATTCCGGCGCCTGGGCACCAGCCGTGCAGTGTCGATAGGCGCTTATGCCTTTGCACTGAATAAACTGGATAAAGGTATTCAGTGATGACATCTTTTTCAAAAAATTCCAAATTCCAATTACCAAATCCTAAATAAATTCCAAATTCATTGCTGAAAAATCATGAAGAAATACCTGCTTTTTCTGTTGATGTTGTTTTCCTGTTTTTCATTATTCAGCCAGCCCGGCTGGCGGGATAAAGAGATGGAGGTCAGGGTATTTCTTCCTGACCTGCAGGCAATTCAGAAATTGTACGCCCTTCACCTTGACGGCGATGTTTACACCCTGCCCGAAGGTCGGTATGCCGTTGTATATGCTGTGCCGTCGGAACTGGAGAAGATCCGCCTTCTTGGTCTAAACTATCATATCCTTAAGGAAGACCTGAATGCATACTATAAAGATTTCTGGCTAAACCGCGATGCCTACCACTCCTATCAGCAGATCATTGATCTCGCCGACAGCCTGTCGGACAATTTCCCTGGCATCTGCCATAAGTACCTGTTAGGAACCTCTGTTCAGGGCCGTCAGCTCGCTGCTTTGAAAATCAGTGATAATGTGCTGACCGATGAGAACGAAGCTGAAGTTTATTTCGATGGCGGCACACATGGTGATGAGATCGGTGGTGCCGAAAATATCATCCGTTTTGCCCTCGATCTCTGCCAGGCCTATACCGTGGACCCTTATATTACGAATCTTATTAATAACAGGGAGATATGGTTGTACCTGATGGCCAATCCCGACGGCAGGGCCAACATGACCCGCGATAATGCCAACGGTGTTGACCTTAACCGCAACTGGGGTTACATGTGGGATGCCTCGTGTGGAACCTCTTCACCTTACTCCCAGATAGAAACTAAGGCTATGAGAAACTGCCTTTACGACAACCAGTTTGTGGTGTATACCAGCTACCACAGTGGAAGTGAATTCCTCGCCTTTTCCTGGAGCTACAGGAGTGATCCCTGCCCCGATTATGATCCAATAAACCATCTTGCATCCATATACTCCTCCACATCAGGCTACTCCAGTCTTCCATATAGCCAGGGTTATACAGGTATGTATCCTATCAACGGCAGCTCCAAGGATGCAGCCTATGGCATCATGGGTGCTGTGAGCTGGAGTATTGAAATATCTTTTGATAAACAACCCCCGCCATCACAGATCATGATGTATTATACCTACAACAAACCCGCCATGCTGGCTATGATAGAACAGGCAGGCTATGGACTGGAGGGTACGGTGACCGACCTCACAACGGGCGAGCCCATTGCTGCCATCGTGCTGGTCAGTGATTTTTACCCGGTATATATCGATCCACAGGCCGGCGATTACCACAAGTATGTCCTTCCCGGAACCTTTAGCATTAAAGTCATGGCAAACGGTTATGAAAGCCAGGCGATAGATAATATTGTTGTCACATCCGAAAATTCAACCGTCACCGACTTTGCGCTACAGCCTGCCACGGGAAAATATATTTACCGGCTTATTGCCTGTCAGATACCCAACAATAACTTTCACGATGAAGGCAATACTCCTGCCATGCTTGGCCAGCCTGACAATGTATACTACTCTATCGGTAAAAATGGATGGCTTATCGCCGACATGCAATATCCCGTTCCTGATGGTCCGGGTGATGACTTCATCATTCATGAAGGCGATGCCTCAGCGGAGGGTTATACCTGCTATGCAGGCCAAACGATGGATGGACCATGGACGCTTGTTGGCGAAGGCAGCGGCACTTCCGGCTTTGACCTCATGAATACCGGGATGGTGGAGGCACAATACCTTAAAGTTGTAGATGACGGCGATGGAACATCCTCATCACCTGATGCCGGCTTCGACCTCGATGCTATCGAATCCATCGGTCAAATATCAGGCGTTTACCTGGCATTAATTGATCATTATATCACCGATGAAACCGGCAACAACAATGGCCACATTGATCCGGGTGAAACAGTGGAATTGCATATTACACTCAGAAACAACGGCGATGCTGCAGCCGAAAATATAACAGGGACACTCACGACGAATGCTACGTTCATTAGCGTCTCCGGTCTGCCTGCTGACTTTGGTAATCTCTCTCAGGGGCAGACTGCCGAAGCCGTTTTCCTTATTACCGCCAGCGATCTCACTCCATCCGGTTACTTGTTCAACACCGATCTGGCAGCTACTGCAAACAATGGTTCCTACATCAATAGTTACCAAATGACCTTTATCGTCGGACAAATCCTCGAGAACTGGGAAACAGGAGACTTTTCTGCATATGATTGGCAACAGGGTGGAAATACGCCATGGCTGATTACTCAGAATAATCCTTTCCAGGGTCTGTATTGCGCTCAGTCAGGCAGCATTAATGACTTCCAGATGTCGGTTCTTACCCTCACACTTGATATTCTGACCAATGGTGATATTTCCTTTTACAGGAAAGTATCTTCAGAAGCTGATTATGACTACCTGGAATTTTACATCGATAATATTTTTATGGACCGATGGTCAGGCGAAAAGGATTGGGCAATGGTCACTTACCCGGTTTCAGATGGGACACACACGTTCAAATGGCAGTATCTAAAAGATGTCACGACAAGCAGCGGTAGCGATTGCGGCTGGATCGACCTGATCATGTTTCCACCTCTTACACCTGATCACTTGGGCGTCGTAAAAGGCCTTGTGACCAATGTCACTACAGGGATTCCGGTTGAAGGTGCATCTGTTGGCGGAGCGATGATTACCGGGACCGATGGCAACTATTTACTGGACCTGATTCAAGGCACTTATACCATTTGCGTTACACATCCAGAGTATGATACTCTTTGCATGGAAGCTGTTATCTATGAGAATGATACCACAGAAGTGAATTATGAACTTATGCCTACATCCGGATTCAGCGAAACGAAAGAACAATGGCCTGATATAATTGTCAGGCCTAATCCTTTCAATGCGGCAACGGCATTTATAGTCACTCTTCAGGATGCCGGTAAAATTTCCCTGGAAATTTTCGATTCAAGGGGAAAAATGATAAAAACATTATACAACGGTACACTTGCCAATGGATCCCACACCTTTATCTGGCAGGGAGACGACAGTCACTACCATCTGTTACCTGATCGATTATATATATATAAACTGGTTACTGATAAGGTGACAAGGACAGGAAAATTAATTCTTTCGAGATAATACAGATAATCAAAACTATTTATTAACGTCTAAAATTTCAGAAATACACATAAAACGAATCACAGGACGAAGAATGATGCTGGCGGGAATATTCGCCCTTTTCTCCTAACTTTGACACTCATTGGCCCTTTTATACTCCGAAATCCTTGAAAACACTGATTTATTGTTCTGATTTTTGAAAAATGCAGTGAACACTTTATTAACAAAATCAGACCCTTGTAAAGAAGATTACGCTCGGCAGCATTTACGAAGGAGTTTATCTCATGCTGATCAACGATGGAAAGACAACTGTATCCCGGAAGTTTGTGATTCAGAAATAAATCGATACTTGCTGAAGTTTCTCAAACCTCAATACATTGCAACCCTCAAGAACCCTGGTCATCCACCAGGGTTCTTTTATTTGAATCCGACTGCAGGTAACAGTTATTGTCAATCCCGAAAATCAGTTGCCTCAGGCAGACATTTTTTCTATTTCATGTAAATTATTTGTATTTTTGTACTTACCTGAAATGAATCTACTTATAATATTAATTATTCCGGACCATGAAAAAATTTACTCTTACGCTGATTTTCCTTTTTGCACTTTTTTCAGGATACGGCACAAAATGGGTAGCCATCTCCACACCGGATCCCACACCGGCAAATATTACGCTTATATCGTCAAATATTGAAACATCGGTCATCCGTTTCACTCTGGATGGTTACCTTATGAATGAGGTCATCACTCCGCGTGGCAATGCTTTCATCATAACACTTGATGAGGCCACGCCGGTTCTGGAAGCCGGAGCCCCTGATCTTGCCAAACTCAGCACTTCAATCATTATTCCTGACAGAGCTGCCATGTCGCTGGAAATCATTTCTTCACAATACAAAGAGTTCAACGATATTGATGTGGCTCCGTCCAAAGGTAATTTCACCAGGGATATTGATCCGGCCACAGTTCCATATATTTATAGCGATGCTTATCGTACAAATGCATTCTATCCGGGCACTCTTGCCAGCATGCGTGATCCATATATCCTGAGAGATTGCCGGGGACAGGCTGTTATTGTTTATCCCTTCCAGTATAATCCGGTAACCAGAACGTTAAGAGTTTATACAGATATCACTGTTAAAGTCAGCAGCACCAGTGAAGAAGGCATAAATATTCTGATCCGCAAAAAAGAATTCTCAAAAGTGGATAAAGATTTCAATACCCTTTATAAAGACCATTTCCTCAATGCTTCCACTTTGCGCTATACACCTGTTGAAGAAGAGGGTAATATGCTGATTATCTCCTATGGTGATTTTATACCATACATGCAACCTTTTATCAACTGGAAAAAACAGATCGGCAGACCGGTGGTAATTGTTGATGTTGCAACAATAGGTAACTCTTCAGCTATTAAAACCTATGTGCACAATTATTATGATACTTATGGCCTGGCTTACCTCCTTCTTGTGGGTGATGCTGCCCAGGTGCCGTCGAGTTATGCAAGTGGCGATTCAGATAATGACTACGGCTATGTAGTCGGTGATGACCATTATCCGGACTTGTTCGTTGGACGTTTCTCTGCTGAAATTCCTGACCAGGTGACCATTCAGGTGCAACGTACTATTGAATATGAAAAGAATCCCGATGTATCATACAACTGGTTTACCCGGTCAACAGGCATTGGCTCCGACCAGGGCCCCGGTGATGATAATGAATATGACTTTGAACATATCCGGGATTTGCAAAGCAAATTACTGAACTATACTTATACTTACAATGCCGAACTTTTTGATGGCAGCCAGGGCGGTAACGACGAACCTGGCAATCCAAATCCTTCCATGGTGTCCAATGAAGTCAATACCGGCAATGGCATCATACTCTATACGGGTCATGGAAGTGTCGACGCCTGGAGCACATCGGGCTTTTCCAGTAGTGATGTCAACAACCTGATTAATTATGGCAAATATCCTTTTATATGGTCAGTGGCTTGTGTAAATGGCGATTTTGTTGGTAATACCTGCTTTGCTGAAAACTGGCTGAGAGCCAAACAGAATGGGCAACCCACAGGCGCCATCGCCGCACTTATGTCAACCATTAATCAGAGCTGGAACCCACCGATGGAAGGAGAGGATGAGATGGTAGATATTCTAGTGGAATCCTATTCTGACAATATCAAGAGAACTTTCGGCGGACTGTCGATGAATGGCTGCATGAAAATGAACGACACCTATGGTATCGACGGTGATCAAATGACCGATACATGGAATTGCTTCGGCGATCCGTCAGTCATGGTCAGAACTGCCTTCCCTTTATCTCTGTCAGTCACCTATCCGAATCCTGTTCCGCTCGGAACCTCTGAGTTGACTGTCAGTGCCAATACACCTGAAGGTCTGGTTTCCCTCACCTTTCAAAACCAAATTATCGCAACAGCTTACATCTCCGGCGGAGAGGCTTCATTGACTTTTGATCCTCTTAATAGTCTTGATGAACTCACACTCACCGTGACTTCCTATAATCGTATACCCTACCTTGGCACACTTACCGTCGTTGGAGAACCGGGACAGGTGATAAATCCTACTCCTGCCGACGGACAAGGCATTATCGCTCCATTTACAAAATTATACTGGGAAGATGGACTGGGTGGTGTACCTGCTCAGTATGCAGTATTTCTGGGTACCGATAATCCCCCCTCCAATGTGGTGAATGGCGAGGTAGTATATAGCAAAATGTTCACACCCGCCATGGAACTCGAATTCCAAACCCAGTTTTTCTGGCGCATTGAAGCTACTAATCAATATGGCACCTCTGTCGGGCCTGTCTGGTCATTCACAACAGCAAGGTCTCCGGATGAAAACTTCGAAACCGGCAACTTCACAGCATTCGCATGGACTTTTAATGGTGATATCCCATGGACTATTGATTCAGAAAATCCATTCAACGGACTATTCTGTGCAAAATCCGGTATGATTGGCGACAACCAGTCCAGCTCAATCTGCCTGCAGCTTGATATCGACGCTGTTTTTTCTGTTCCCATCAGTTTTTATAAAATGATCTCTTCCAATTTTGGTGATAAGCTGCAATTCCTTATTGATGGGATAATCGTTGACGAATGGGCGGGACTGACCGCTTACAGCCTTGAAACATACACCGTCACAGCAGGTCTGCATACATTTGAATGGAAATATATTAAAGATGCCGGTGGCTCGGCTGGTGATGATTGTGCCTGGATCGATTATATTTATTTCCCACCATTGAGTGATCCTGAAGTCTTTGCAGGTGATGATGCAAGTGTTTGTGAAGGAATGAATTATTCACTTTCAGCACAGGCTATCAATTACAGTTACCTGGAATGGACTACATCAGGAAGCGGCACCTTTGATGATCCAGCCATACTTAATCCTGTTTACACACCCAGCCAGGCAGATTATGAATCAGGCGCTGTTGCACTCACGCTGACTATTTACACTTCAACAAAAACCGTCAGCGATGAGATGGCGCTGAATTTCGATCCACTGCCGGAGATACCTGCTGCCCCGGAAGGACCAACATACGTCGATCTTTATTATACAAGCACTTCTGAATATACTTCTGATGGCTCTGCCTATGCTGTAGCATTCAACTGGAAACTTGATCCGGAGTATGCCGGCAGCCTGCTCAGCGACGGCACATCATGCATGGTCAACTGGAATAATGGTTACGTTGGTGTTGCTACCATCCGCCTGAATGGTTATAATGATTGTGGCGACGGCCCATTTTCGCAAATCCTTGAGATCACCATTGATAATACCGTCGGATTGGCTGAACAGGAAATGAATGTTCAAATCATGCCTAATCCGAATAATGGACTGTTTAAAGTAACCATAAACTCAGCAAAAGACGAACAGATCAGCATTCGCATCATTGACCTGCTTGGAAATAAAGTATTTGAGAATGATCATATCGTCGCCGACAAGAATTTCAACCAGCTAATTGACCTGAAAAACTTAAACAAGGGTATGTATTTGATGTTTATTGAAGGCGATGACTTTAAGCTGATCAAAAAAATAATCATTAAATAGTCTGAGGTCAGAGATTATAAAATAATTATAATCCCCAATGTAGAATTTAAAAAGAGAATCTTTTTGTGTTCTGTTATGCTCCCGTTATAGGTTATAAATCCAAACTCACACTGATTATAAGTGAAGTCAGTGTCGAACATAATTCCTATACAATCTGAAACATCGTATCTGACACCAATACCCGCCATGAACGACACTTCCCAGTCCCTGGAGCTGGTAATCTCATACCAGTATCGCCCGATCATGAAATATTCGGCTTTATAAAGCTGATAAGGTGTAGAGGCCTGTATCATGCCGCCAAGCAATTTACAGGTCAATGAAAAATTTTTCCGTAAATCCAAACATGCATAGGGACCTGCCATGAAGGTCAGCACTCTGAAGGGATCCGACCGAACCGACAGATTAGTCATAAAGGCATCACTTGCCATTGTGGCTGTTGCCAAAGCACCTGCATCTATGGGGTGAAGATTTAATCCGGCAGAAGCCCCCACCCCGAGCCATCTCTTAAAAAACCATGCTCCCTCTAAGGTTGCGTTAAATCCGGCCATAGTAAATGAACCTTCCTGAAGATCAGCAGAATAATATGCCCCCAGAGGACAAGAGACTCCGCTGCGTACGGCTACAAATGAAGATTTCTCCTGAGCAAATACCGATAGGATATTGAAAGAAAAGAGTATTGTAATTAGAATTGGTTTCATTTTTAAGGATGATCAATAATGATTAAAGACACTCATATGCTGGATATCCTTTCTGATCTTAGCCCTCAGGGGGTAATCATCAACAGCATACCCGACACTGATTAATAAGGCAACGGTTTTTCTGAAAGGAATGTTCAATATACGTTTTACTTTTTTCTCGTTGAACCATCCAATCATGCATGTACCAAGGCCTTCCTCTTCAGCCTGCAGACAAAAATGCTCCGCTGCAATACCGATATCGATTAACGGCCATTCCTTCTTCTTCACAGCTACCCCTATCTGTGTGATTAACCTGGGCTTTTCCATCACAATGACCACCATCACCGGGGCCTGCTGTGTGAACTTATTGAAGAGAATGATTAGATTATAGGTTGCCCTCGCCACTTTGTCTTTAAGTCCCAGATCATCTACAATAATGAACTTCCATGGTTGTGAATTACTGGCCGAAGGCGCTATGCGTGCCGCCTCGACGCACTTCAATAACTTTTCCTTTTCCACAGGCCTGTTGCTGTACTTCCTTACGCTCTGCCTGAAATGAATCAATTCCGAAAAACTTGCCAATCTTGTGTTTATTTAAATGATTTTTTTGACTTCCATCAGTTTGATAATTATCTCAACAATTTGTTCCTTCGATAGCGACTTACAGTTAAGCACGGCATCAAATAAATAACAATCCGCTTTATCACATTTGAAATCTGATAACAGCTTGATACGGCTTTTATCTGTTTCATTTACATAATCTCTGGCTTCCTGGTAAGATATATTATGCCTGGCCTGGATCACCTCCGTTCTCCACTCCTGAGGTGCATGAAGTTTGATATGCAACGACTTTGGATAGTCTCTTGCTATAACAACCCCGGCGCGGCCAACAATGATGACATATCCCAGGTCAGCAATGGTCCGGATAATATCGGTGATGGTCTTCCTTATCTTCCAATCACTCTTGTAATACTTTCTCGACATCGATGACACCATATCATCGATGATTCCTTTCTTCTCACCTTTGAATAACTGACTTATCATTGAAGGGTCCAGGTCAAGTGCTTTAGCTGAGTCATGAATGATCTCCTTGTTCACTACCCGCCATGTCTGGCTTTTCCCTTTACCTTTATGCAGGGCATCCAGCCTGAGTGCCAGCATGCCGGCAATCTCTGTGCCAGCACACCCTGCCTCACGCGAAATAGTAACTACCGGCAAAGACTCATGTTCGTCGGAATAAACCATGTCCTTATCCCTGAACCTTTGTTCCATATATTTACTTAAAAAGCTCTGCATGTTGCCCTCCGGTTAAAAATGTTGTTATTTAAGTATTGCTAAAGTTATCAAAACCTTTGTAGGAACGTCTTTCTGTCAGCCCTTTAACCTTTTCTTCAGCTCTGTTGTATTCTGTTCAAATCCTGGTTTACCTAATAAGGCAAACATATTTTTTTTATAAGCTTCAACACCAGGCTGATCAAAGGGATTCACTCCCAGCATGTAACCACTCAATGCACAGGATATTTCAAAGAAATAGATTAATTCACCCAGGCGTAATTCATCGATGACTGGAATTGTAATGGATATATTAGGCACGCCTCCGTCGGTATGTGCCAGTATGGTACCCAGCGATGCCATTTGATTAACTTCATGCATCCTTCGTCCTGCAATGTAATTCAAACCATCCATATCCTCTGTTTCATATGGAATGATAAGTTCACTGCGCGGCTTATCTACTAGTAAAACTGTTTCAAAAAGCAATCTCAATCCTTCCTGGATGTATTGTCCCATGGAATGCAGGTCGGTTGTAAAACTGGCTCCTGCCGGGAAAATACCTTTGTTTTCTTTACCTTCACTTTCACCGTATAACTGTTTCCACCACTCAGTGAAATAAGATAATGCCGGTGAGTAATTTACAAATATCTCGGTGGTCTTTCCTTTACGGAACAATGCATTACGAGTTGCTGCGTAAAGAGCTGCCGGATTCTTATCAAATATGCTGGATTTTTCATTCAGCTTCATCATGTGTTCAGCCCCATGAAGAAGCTCCCGGATATCAAAACCGGAAACGGCAATGGGCAATAATCCAACAGGTGTCAATACCGAATATCGTCCTCCAACATCATCAGGAACCACATAGGTCTTATAGCCTTCAATATCAGCGAGGTTCTTGAGAGCACCTCTGCTTTTATCGCTAATGGCAATGATACGTTCACCTGCCCCTTTATCACCATATTTTTTTTCCAGGTGACTTTTGAGCAGACGAAAAGCGATAGCCGGTTCTGTTGTTGTGCCCGACTTTGAGATGACCGTCAGAGCATAATCCCTTTTGTCAAGGATTTCCAGCAGGTCATGGTGATAATCTTCGTCAATTTGATGGCCTGCGAATAACACCAAAGGATGTTCCCGCCCGGACCTGAAATGCTCAAAATAACCACTCAGTGCTTCAATGACTGCCCTGGAACCCAGATAAGAACCTCCTATTCCGATCACTACAAATATATCGGCCATTTCTGCCACACGCCTGGCATCCGACTCAATGCTCTGTATCAAATTCTCATCAATATCCCTTGGAAGCGTCATCCAGCCTAAAAAATCACCACCCTTCCCTGTCCTGTTTAAAAGTGCTTTATGATGTTCCGTCATTTCCTTTTGTAAAGAAAATATCTCATCCCTGCTCACAAAATCAAACACCTTACTGATATCCAATGCTAAATTGACCATGATTCCGATTTTTCTTATAAAATTACAAAATTAGCTAAAAATGCCACACACCTGTCTGCATCAGGCAACCCTAACTAAGGTCATAATTTACAGGTTAATAAAATAAATTTTATTCATTAGCCATGTAACTTGCAACCTGCTACCTGTCACATTAATCATAATCGTTAATTATTGTTAAAACAAATAACAATTGCTTATCAATCAGTAATTTTGTCAGAATGAAAAAGCATTACATCATCCTTATCGGGATAATTATTACCCTCGCCCTGGTTGGATTGGTCAGCATTCAGGTCTACTGGATCAGGAATGCAATTCTGGTTAAGCAGGCAACTTTTAAACGCAGTGTCAGTGAAGCAATGTCAAATGTCGTAGATAAGCTCGAAAAAATAGAGATAGCTAACCAGATCCGACAGAAATCTAAATTCTTCGAAAGCAGCAAAGATATTTTCCACGAAATTGACTCTCTTAACCTTTTTTATTATCAAGAGATTGAATCCTTCAGAAATGGCTCAACCGACGAACGTGTCAACGCACTTCTTCAAAAGAAATCTTCTCTTTTTAATGATGTTATGGAAGACATGTTTGCTTTCCGACATTTTATGGATATTGAGAAAAGGATCGATATAAAGGTTCTTGACTCTTTGATATCCAATCAGTTATCAACTAAAGGAATAAACACAGAATACGAATTTGGCATTTACAGTTCTTCAAAAAACAGGTTAGTGCTCAGTAATACAGGGAATTATGGCGAGGAGTTGATAGACAAAAGTTTTGGATATACACTCTTCCCAAGTGATATGTTTTCCCAGCCCGACTACCTGATGATTTATTTCCCTCATGAGAAAACGTTTCTTGTCACCCAGATGGCCAGTATGCTCATCATTTCAATCCTTCTCATACTGGTTATCATCATCTCTTTCTTCCTGTCACTCAATTCAGTCATTAAACAAAAACGTCTCACAGAAATGAAAACCGATTTTATTAATAATATGACCCATGAATTCAAGACGCCTGTGTCTACTATAGCATTGGCATGCGAAGCACTCATGGATAAGGACATTAACAAAATTGAGGGTGTTTCTAACAATTATATCCGGATAATCAGCGACGAGAACAGACGTCTTGGAACCATGGCAGAAAAAATCCTGCAGACAGCTGTATTGGAAAAGGGTAAGTTAAAACTTAAAAAAGAACAGGTAAACATTCATGAGATCATCGAGGAGGTGGTCAAAAATATCGGCATACAAGTAGAGATCAACGACGGTATTATCATAAAGGAATTTCATGCAGTATTACCGGTGATCAATGCCGACCGGATGCACCTTACTAATGTCATCTATAATTTACTCGAAAATGCCAATAAGTATTCACCCAAGAAACCAGTCATTGTTGTCTCCACCCAAAATGTGCCGGGCGGTGTGGAGATATCAGTGAAAGATAACGGTATTGGCATTAACAAAGCCGACCAAAAAAAGATCTTTGATAAACTCTATCGTGTTCCTACAGGCGATGTTCATAATTTCAAAGGCTTCGGTCTTGGTCTGAGCTATGTTAAAGCCATCATCGACAAGCACGGTGGACGGATAAGCATCGATAGCGAACTCAATAAAGGAAGTAAATTTACGTTCTTTATCCCTGAAGGATGACCTCTGAATCAAGAAAATGACTCAAAAGTAATCTTATGACAAAACAGAATATCAAAGTTTTACTGGCTGAAGATGACCGTAATCTAGGGAATATTCTCAAAGCTTATCTCGAAGCCAAAGGGTATCCTACCCATCTGTCTATCAATGGCGAAGAAGCCTTTAATATGTATAAGAAGGAAGATTTTAACTTTTGCATCATCGATGTGATGATGCCCATCAAGGATGGCTTTACCCTCGCCAGGGAGATCAGAGTTATCGATAAAAAAATCCCTATCCTGTTCCTCACGGCAAAATCATTACCGGAAGATAAGCTCAAAGGCTTTGAAATCGGCGCTGACGATTACCTTACCAAGCCCTTCAGTATGGAGGAACTCCTGGCTCGGATGAATGCCATTATCCGTCGCGTGAAGGATGGAAAGAAAAACATGCCCGGAGATAATACATTTATCATTGGCGGTTATACGTTTGACTATAACCACCAGATGCTTCACTTCAGAAACAAAGAGCAAAAACTGACATCCAAGGAAGCTGACCTGTTAAAGCTTCTCTGCGAAAATTTAAATGATACCCTCGACCGCCGCTATGCTCTGACCAAAATTTGGTTCGACGACAGTTACTTCAACGCCAGGAGTATGGATGTTTACATCGCCAAACTACGTAAGTATTTGAAAGATGATCCCCGGATTGAATTAATCAATGTACACGGAGTGGGATTTAAACTGATTTGCAACACATAGTGATCTTTCCCTACATGGCTGGATCCTGAGATGGCTTGGAACTTATGATATGGACAGGGCACAGACTATAAATGTAAATCCCTAAAATAAAAAGGCAAACTCTAATCCATTACTGTACGGATATTAAATTTGCCCTTTTAATGCCTAAAACCAAAATGAAACATAAACTCTTTTCACCTGTGGCTGATTCCGGCTATTGTAAAAGCGTTTTTTCAACGATATCCTTCACGGCAATAGTCAGTAAAAATAATGCCACTATCAGGATGAAAAAAATCGCTTTTGACTTAACCAGCAGGTAAAAATATCTTCTCACTTGTAATACAATACCTCTCATAACCTTCAGTAAACTAATCTTATCCTAAAGATGTTTATTCTATTCTGAAAGTTGCGTTGGTAAATAAATTTTTAAGGAAATTTTGCCGGGCTCAACATTCCTGTGTTAAAAAAAACTGTTACATTACGCAACCAATAACTGTCTATTATCATCTACTCAAAAACGTTCTTTTTTTAAGCCTGAAAAGCGCTACCTTTGTAACTGGTTTTGAACCAATGCAAATGAATGAGGCTAGCCCGGAGATACTGGATGATATTATAAAAGGCTGTAAAGCCGGTAAAATCAAAGACCAGGAAAGATTATATAATCTTTACTCCAGGGGGATGTTTGGAGTGTGTCTTTATTATTCCAAAGACCGCACTGAAGCGGAAGACCTTATGCATGAAGGATTTATGAAAATCTTCACCAACATTTCTTCATTCAGGTATAAAGGCTCTTTTGAAGGATGGATGCGAAAGATCATGATTAATACATCGCTGGAAAAATTTCGCAGGGAAAAACACCTGCATCCTTTATCTGCGATTGATGATCAAGAAGAAGAACTCTATGCTGAAGATACCATCAGTGCAATTTCTGCAGGCGACCTGGTGAAGATGATCCAGAACCTGTCTCCGAAATACCGTCTGGTCTTTAACCTCTTTGCTGTGGAGGGGTATACACATAAAGAGATCAGTGTCAAGCTGGGTATTTCAGAGGGCACATCCAAGTCAAATCTCGCCAGAGCGAGAGTTGTATTGCAACGTAATGTGAATAAATATTTTTATTCTTCTACTAAAAAAGTAAAATAAGGATCATGTCGGTTAATGAAAAAAATATTGACCAGCTTTTCAGGGATAATCTGTCAGGATATGAAGAAACGCCACCTGTTTACGCCTGGGATAAATTGAAAGACGACATTATGATAGCCAGGAAGAAAAGAAGGGCTATCCTTTACCGATGGGCAGCAGTTGCAGCTGTGTTCATTTTCGCATTTATATCAGGCTATTTCTACGCTACTTTCAATTTAAATGAAAAATCTGATGAGGGTATGGCTATTTCCCGGCAGGATGTTACAAAGAATCCAATATCTGTAAGCACTTTATCGGATAACTCTAATGAATCAGTTATATCTAAAGATCAAAAAACCATTGTCGGAAATCAAACCGACCATTCGGTCTTAAAAACACCAGCTGATAAAAATAATGCCATTCCATCTGTTACATCTGATGAAATCGAAAAGCTTTCAGAAAGCAAACAGGAGTATGCCATGGCAGATAGCAAAACATCTGTCGCTTCTGAAAATGCGACATCCGGTCAGGTAGCGGATATTGCTAATCAGCCTGAGATACCTGTAAGTGAAATCCGGTCTGAAGAAACGATCATAATCAAAGAAGAACAAATAGGCGGGGAACAAATCAAATCAGAGAACAAAAATCTACAACCAAAACAGAAGATTTATACGTATGAAGATCCTTTAGTCCAGGACAAAAACCAGGGAAGAGAAAAATGGATTATTGGCGGGGGATTCTCTCCAGTATATTCTTATCGCAACATCAAGATCAAAAGTGAAGATCTACCGTCAAATGTCATAGCCGACGAAAATTATTATGATAATGTAGAAAGCGGTATGTACTCATATGCCGGAGGAATAGATGTCGGTTATTTGTTGAAAGATAACATTAGCCTGCAAACCGGAATATACTATTCGAAAGTAGGCCAGATGAATGAAGATATTGTCGCTTTCCAGCTGCCTGATGATAAGGTTCTTTATTATGCCAACACATCAGTCGGTATCATTCCTTTCAATCCTCTTGCTATGCCTTCGCAGATTAAAGAAGTTTCTGTACGTGACACGGCCGAAAACCTTCTGTACATTAACTCAAACATCTATCAGAATTTTGAGTACATTGAAATCCCTTTGATCCTGAAGTACCGGATATTAAATAAACGTCTGTCAATGAATCTTTCAGGAGGGCTAAGCCCCGGGATTATGATCGGTAATCATGCCTATTTCCAATACCAGGATCAACGCTACGATCTGGATAGATCGGAAGATTTTTACCCGGTGATATACAACAGCGTGGTAGGTATGGGATTAGATTATTCTGTCAATAAAAATTTAAAAGTGAATCTTTCGCCCACATTCAAATATTCTCTCCAGTCCATCAGAAGAGATCATTCTATTGAGTACTATCCATATTCATTTTCGATCTTTACGGGCATAAGCTATCACTTTTAGTATGACCTCATTTTCTTTTTCAAAGGTCATTTCAATCCTTTTACATGAGGTTTACCTGCAATAAAATCTTTCAGATAGAATGGTTCAAAATAGGCCAGATCTTCAAATTTTTTCTCATTATACCGTTGCAGTGCCAGTTGAACCATATAACTGGCTGAAGGCATAAAATCTTCAATAAAAACAATATCCGGCTGGTGTGTTAGCAAAGGTTTACACTTTATGGCATTATCTCCAAAAATAAATAATTTATTCCCGTTCAAATATTCTGTAAAGGAATCTTCCCTGATGATTTCCGCTGCAACCGATTTCACTTCAATATGATCGATCGTATAAATGGCGTCATAAACTTCCATTCTCCTGGCATCAATCATAGGACAAAACAATATATTGATTTGGTCTCCCGGATGGTCTTCTTTGTATTTCTTAATCAGGCCATAGGCCAGGGACTGTAATGTACCGATGGCTACCAGTGGCAAATCCAGAGCATAACATAAGCCTTTGGCTGTGCTGACACCTATTCTGAGTCCGGTATAAGATCCGGGACCTTTGCTCACGGCTATAGCATCAATCTCCTGAAGGCTAATGCCTGCCAGATGGGTAACGTCCTGAATATATGATGTGATTAATGCAGAATGAGAATACCTGACATCAGATTCTTTGAGAGATACTACTTCACCATCCCTGGATAAAGCCACAGAACATACGGATGTTGCTGTTTCCAAACACAGGATGTAAGCCATGTTGTTATTTTTCTTCCTTGAATAAATCCTCCTTATCGACCTTCTTCACCTGCTGCCCATTTTTTAAAAACTTGGTGACGGCACTATAAGGGGCAACAATAATTTCCTGTCCCTCAGTAAGTCCTTCAGTAATTTGAATGTAAGTGTTATCCTGAATGCCTGATTTAACCTTTTGCAATTTCGCAATCCCATTGTCATAAAGGAAAACATACTCCTGGAATTCTTCGGCCTTCTTTTCCTTTTGTTTAGCTTGCTGTTGGCTGTCAGTCGCATTTTCATCAGGGGTTTCTTCACCGCCAGTATTCGTTTTAACAGAGAGCACCTTACCTGTAGTATCTGCACGGGTCGTCACAGCCTGTATAGGAACTGTCAGAACATCTTTCAGGGTCTCGGTTTGGATATCAACAGTGGCTGACATGCCAGGAAGGAAAGGAGTGAATTTAGGATTATCAGCAGGAATCAGATCCTGATATGACTCTTTCAATATCCTGATTTTTACCGTAAAATTGGTTACCTGATCCACACTCACGCCGGTCACATTTGCAGAAGTGGCAATCTCTGTCACCAATCCTTTGAATTTTTTATTTAAATATGCATCTACTTCGATCAATGCAGTATCACTTAATTTTACACGGACAATGTCATTTTCATTAACCTCTACATTGACTTCCATTAAACTAAGATTAGCAATACGCATGAGTTCAGTTCCCGCCGAGAACTGTGATGCACCGGCTACGCGTTCACCTTTTTCAACACTCAGTTTGGATACTGTACCATCAGTAGGCGAGAATATGGATGTTTTTGTCAGATTTTCCTTTGCCTCCTTAACAGAAGCTTCAGCACTGTTAATGGTGTAATCAGCAGCGACAAGGTTCTGTTCGGCAGCATCCACCTCTGCTTTGGCTACCTCGTATGCTGACTGGGCAGCATCCCAGTCAGACTGCGAAATGACACGCTGCTCCCAGAGTTTTTTACTGCGCTTATATGATTCTTCCGCATTTATAAACTGTGATTTAACCTGTGATACTCTGGCTTTGGCATTGGCTTGATTAGCCTTAATAGTGTTAAGGTTAGCCACCTGACGCTCATAGCTGGATATATAAATCTCCGGGTCGATTTTTGCCAGCAGATCGCCCTCTTTTATCTCCTGCCCTTCCTTTACATTTAATTCAACAACCTCTCCTGAGATATAAGGTGTGATTTTAACTTCAGTTTCAGGCTGAATTTTACCATTCGCCGATACGGTTTCTATGATAGTCCGTTTTTGTACAAGCTCTGTACTGACCTTTACAGATGTATCACTACCTATAAGGCCTTTTTTCTTTGCCACTGCAAAAACGGCTATCAGGACAATCGCTGCAATAACGATAATCCGGATTTTTGCTTTCTTACTCATTCAGTTTTGGATTGATATTATTTAGAAATAAATATAACGTTGTAAAAATAATAAATTTCTGTTATTCGACATGAAGCAAATGTGCTTATAAAAAGAAATTCGAATGAGAATAACGGCTAATATGAACGGCTTATTGATTTTTGAGTGTGATTGGTTTTCCCATATAAAAATCGAGAACAACGGTCTTAAATAAATAATCATATTTTGCTTGAAGCAATTCGGCCTGGGCTCGGGTTAAATCCTTTTTTGCCTGATTATAATCCACAGAGTTTATTAAACCTACATTGAATTTCTGCTCGGCATACTTGTATGATTCAGTGGTGGCTTCCACCTTTTTTTCAGCGGCGCTGTGAGTCTTTAGCGCTGCCACTGCATCCGCATAAGCCTGCTGGATGGTTTTTCTCAGCCGAATTTTAGTCAGTTCAAGGGTATAATTGGCATTCTCTATCCCGATTTTGGCTTTGGCAATATTTGATCTTGCCATCCATCCATTAAAAATCGGAATATTCAGGTGCAGCATGAGTGATTTGTTCAGGTTATCCGACAACTGACTATCAAAGGATTTGATAGGATAATCCAGAAATTTTTCATAGGGATTGCTAAAGACGGTCTCACCGGATGCCGTAAAACCTATCGCTGCTGATTCAATAGTAATAGGATTAAAACCTTTATTAAGGTCCTTGGCGGCGCCTGAATAACCGGTTCCCCATGATCCGGATACATTCAGATTTGGACTTAAGGATCCACGGGCAATGGCAAGAGTTTTTTCGGATGCTTGAAGTCTTAATTCGGCACTCTTTATATCAGGCTGGTTTGCAGTGGCAAAAATAAAAATCTCATCCGGCCCCAGCGGAGATTGTGGCTTATCAACCAAACTGATATCCGGTTCCTCAATTTCAAAACCTTCAGCAGATGGCAGGTCAAGTAATTGAGCCAGGGTCAGATAAGCTATATCCAGATTATTCTGGGCAGTGATGACCTGGAGCTCCTCGGTAGAAGCCTGGGCTTCAACCAGTAAAAGATCACCACGTGCAAGTGTACCGGCATCAACAAGCTTTTTAGTACGTTCAACCTGCTGGTGAGTTATATCAAGCTGAGATTGGGCTATCTTCAGTAACTCTTTATCAAAAAGGATCTGCAAATAGCCAGCGGCAATACTCATTGACACATCATCCATAAATTTATCAACAGAATATCTATAAGCAAGAAGATTAAACTGATCTTGCTTCATGGTGTTGTACTTTTGTAATCCATTGAAGATCACGAATGATGCTGACAGATAAAAATTATTTGACCGGACTCTCTCAGTAGCAAACCAATTGGTATAAGGGTCTATTGTCTGCCCCCAGTTATATCCATGCGATGCATAACCATTCAGATCAGGCAGATAACCTAACTTGTCCTTAAGCACATCCTCTTCTCCCATCTGAATATTCAACATCTGTTGCTTGATATCCACGTTGTTTGTCAGAGCATAGTTAATGCAATCCTCTAACGACCATTTATTCTGGGCATTTGCAAGGATAGTCCCCGCCGCAATAACGGCGAAAAACAAAAGAATCTTTTTCATTGGAATCCGGATTTTATTAAAAACTGAATCATTCACTGAATAAATATTATGCCATATTTGTAATCAAATGATTACATGATATTTATGATTGGATTGAGGAACTATAATGTCCATAATCGTTCAACTCAAGTTCGAATATGGACATTAAAGAAAATCACTGATATCGCAGTGACTGGATGCCAAAGTTAGTAACTTGTTTTATACAACCGCATTATTTTTTATCTTTATTGAATCATTATAGAAGGGTAATTGAAATGCGTCGCAAAAATTTTGTCTTTATACTATTCTTGTGGATAGCAATATCAGGCCATCCACAGAATAATAATCCCGATGTTGCACGAATTCTTATCAGCGACACCCTCGATGCAGTCCATTATTCAATCTATCTAAATATTGTTGATTTACCTTCACAAAACCTCATTGGGTATACCGAAGTTTCAATCATTCCAAAATATGACAATATTAACGACATTCAGCTGGAACTACTTCAGTTAGCTATTGATTCTGTGATAGTAAATGGTTTTCAGGTCAATAACTACACATATTCTGATCCATTGATAAACATCCCTCTACCAGAACCGGCAAATACAGGAGATACTATTAAAGTCAGAATTCGCTATCACGGAATCCCTTTTCATGAAGGATGGGGTGGTTTTCACTGGGCTGGGCAATATTGTTTCAACCTGGGTGTTGGCTTTGAATTAATTTCTCATAACCTCGGTAAAGCCTGGTTCCCCTGTATTGATGATTTTCATGACCGGGCGACTTATGATTATTACATCACCGTTGAAGAAGATAAAACTGCTGTCTGCGGTGGGATCCTGATGTCTGTCACCACTAACGGTGACAATACCAAGACCTTTCACTGGCAGATGAGAAACACGATACCTGCATACCTGGCATCAGTTGCAGTTGGTCACTACGATCTTATCACCGATACCTATAACGGAATCCGATCCAATATCCCCATCAATTTCTATGTTAGACCTTCCGATTCAATACATGTATATGGTTCATTTATAAATCTTAAAGAAATTCTGGCTATTTTCGAAGAACATTTCGGCCCCTATCCCTGGCCACAGGTTGGATATGTCAGTACAGCTCTTGGAGCTATGGAACACGCTGCAAACATTGCCTATCCATATGGTTGTATCAATGGAGGTCTGACCTATGAGTACCTTTATGCACATGAAATCTCCCATATGTGGTTCGGTGATAAAGTGACCTGTGCATCTGCAGAGGATATGTGGCTTAATGAAGGTTGGGGAACATTTTGTGAGATGTTTTACCTGGAGGATCTATATAGCTATGAAGACTATATTGAAAATGTCAACACTATGCACAAAGAAGTCCTTCAGTATTGCCACACTCCGCAAGGGGACGGACAATATTTTGCATTATACGGTATTCCACCCGAATATACTTATGGTATGACAGCCTATAAAAAAGGAGGAATCATCCTGCATACCCTTCGAGGATATCTCGGAGATAGCCTGTTTTTTAATGTCAGTAAAGGATTTCTGGAGGAATATGCGTATAATTATATGTCGTCCTTTGATTTGCGAGATTATATCAATTCCCACACCAGTGTGGATGTCACTGATTTTTTTGATGCCTGGGTCTTTTCGCCCGGATTTCCTCACTATTCAGTTGATTCGTTCACTGTATCACCCGTTGGTAATAATTATGATGTCAGGGTTTATGCCCGGCAGAAATCAAAAGGTGGATGCATTCTTGCCAATTCCAATAAGATCGATATTACATTTATGGATAGCCAATGGAACGTATTTACCGGCACTCTGAATTTCTCGGGGCTAACTGGAAATCAGGTCTTCCCGGTTCCTTTTGAACCTAAGATCGTTATGGTTGATGTTGAAGATGAAATTTGTGATGCCACAACTGATGATGAGATGGTTATAAAAAATTCTGGAGAGTTCGATTTCTCCGATACTTTTTTCAAACTAAATGTCGTGTCTATCAATGATTCTGCCTATATCAGAGTTTCACACAACTGGGTTGCTCCTGACAGTCTTAAAAATCCGGTGAATGGTCTAAAATTATCCGACTACCGGTATTGGAAAATTGAAGGAATATGTGAGCCAGGAATTAATGCTACAGGTATATTTCAGTATAACAGGAACAATTACCTGGATAATACCCTCATCGTAAATTCCGAGGATTCAGTTGTTATATTATACCGGGAAAATGCGGGTCATGACTGGCAATCCATAGATTTTACACAAATGGGAATATGGAGTATTGGATACCTATACGTTCCCAACCTACAGATGGGCGAATATACTCTGGCTGTTTGGGATCATTCTGTTGGGACAATAGAGTTAAAACCTGCAGATAAGAGCTTCATGAAGATTTATCCCAATCCCACGTATAACCAGATCACCATAGAATTTTTAAAATTACAGCAAGGCTCCATTCTGATATTTAATAATGAAGGTAAAACATTAGATAGTATACCAATCAGCCCGTGGCAGCAAAAATTAAATTGGCATGTCAATAATCTTCCCAATGGCACCTATTTCATCCAGTTCAAAAACCTGAATAATGAGATTCTGTCTACTGAAAAGGTTATCGTGCTGAAATAATATGATAACTGACTAACAAGCTGAAACCATGAGGAGATGAATGCAGTTGCCAAATCAATTATCTTTACATCTTCAAAGTCATGATTCATTTTGAAAACTTTTTTTTATGAAAAAACTACTTTTATTCCTTAGCATAATATTTATAAACATTTCGATATTCGGGCAAAAGCACTATAATAACTATTCGGGGATAAGTATGGGAGTATCTGTACCTTTAAGCGATTTTGCCAGCACGGATTTAAATAACAAGTCGGCCGGCTATGCTATGTCAAGTTTCTTTCTGAGTTTTGACGGGGCCTATCTGTTTACACCCTACATTGGCATAAATGGGATGTTCTCATTTGCCAATAATACTCTAAATACCACGATGCTCAAGGAGAATCTTAAGAAACGGATTCATAGTGAATACCCTGATCTGGTCATTCCAGAGGATCTTGATATCAGTTACAATCTTGGGGTCTGGAATCATATCGGATTGCATATCGGACCTCAGGTTAGCCTTCCATTGGAACGCTTAAACATTGATTTCAGAGCATTGGGAGGTCTGAGCTTTGTTTTGCCTCCCAGCAACGAACTGTATTTTTTAAATAAAGAAACCCATCAGGAATTCAGGTCCACCAGTGAAAATAAAGAGGCCATATCATGGGGATATACACTAGGGGCAGGATTCCGGTACCTTATGTCAAACCGTTATATCCTGCGTTTAGTCATAAATTATACATACGCCATCGCCTCTATCGAGATCAATGATAGTATCACAGAGGAATCCGGACTTCCACCTGATTTAATCTATAACAATTACAACCAGCCTGTAGGAGCTTTGCAAGTCGGTATAGGAATCGCATATCATTTTTAAGACCTCCACCAAAATCCATCGGAATAAATGAGAGGAAAAATAAGGTCATATTGCGGAACCAAACTGCTTTAAAAACCTCAAATCATTTTCAAAGAATAACCTGATATCCTTGATCTGGTATTTTAGGATGGTAATTCGCTCGATGCCCATACCAAAGGCAAAGCCAGTGTATTTGTTACCGTCAATTCCACAATTCTCAAATACATTTGGGTCAACCATGCCACAGCCAAGGATTTCGACCCATCCTGTATATTTACAGATATTGCAACCTTTGCCTCCGCATATATTACAATGGATATCCATTTCAGCTGAAGGTTCAGTAAACGGGAAGTAGGAAGGTCGCAGGCGAATATCCGTCTTCTCACCGAACATTTCTTTGGCAAAATACAAAAGGGTCTGCTTGAGGTCGGCGAATGATATATTGATATCCACATATAATCCTTCTACCTGATGGAAAAAGCAGTGAGCCCTGGCTGAAATGGCTTCATTACGGAAGACACGGCCTGGCAACAAAATCCTAATTGGAGGCTTGGTTTTTTCCATCACCCGTATCTGGACAGATGAGGTATGGGTACGAAGAGAGACCGGAGGATACTCATCAATGAAAAACGTGTCCTGCATATCTCTTGCCGGGTGTTCTTCCGGGAAATTTAATGCGGTGAAATTATGCCAGTCATCCTCAATCTCCGGCCCTTCAGCAACGGTAAATCCTATTCTTGAAAAAATTCCAATGATCTGGTTACTGATGATTGAAATTGGATGACGTGATCCTATCTCAATAAAATCGGCGGGGAGTGTGAGGTCGGTTTGTTTAATATCGGTACTGACATTTAATTCTATAGCCTCTTTTAACCTGTTCACTTTATCCTGCGTGGCATTTTTCAACAGGTTGATCAATTGTCCTGTTTCTTTTCGCTCATCAGGAGCAATGGTTTTAAACTCTTCAAAAAGCCCTGCAAGAATACCTTTTTTACCGAGAAACCTTATCCTGAACTGCTCAAGTTGCTCGATATTATCAGCCGTGAACAGACTGACCTCTTCAATATATTGTTTAATTTTTTGCTGCATATGGCCTTTGAAATCTTTGGATAATCAAAGAGGACCTTTATGTCCTATTTGACAATTTTCATGGTCATCTTAATATCTTTCAAAGGACGGTCGCCTGTACCAGTTTGAACCGAGGCAATTTTATCGACGACATCCAGGCCAGAGACCACCTCACCAAACACGGTATATGCTCCATCTAAATGTGGTGCCCCACCAATAGTTTTATAGGTATCTCTTTGTTCTTGCGTAAATGGCTTCCCTACACGCTTTTCTATATCAGCTAGTTCCTGATCGGTAAATTTCTTGCCCTGAACAATATAAAACTGACTCCCTGATGATTTTCGTTCGGGATTTACCTGATCACTCATGCGGGCTGCCGCAAGAGCACCTTTTTTATGATAATACTTGCTGACAATTTCGGCAGGTAAAGTATATCCCGGGTCAGGCTTCCCATCAGCACCCTGCCCGCCCTGAATCATAAAATTCCTGATTATCCTGTGAAATATCGAACCATTATACCAACCATTATTCACCAGTTTGATAAAATTATCACGATGTTTTGGGGTTTCATCATATAATGCCACTTTGATATCACCATATTCGGTTGAAATGATGATTTTGATCCGTTTATCTGTCTGACAGGAAGAAATAGTTGAGAGCATCATCACTGCAATAAAAAGGTTAAATAATCTTATGGTTGTCTTCATAATCTTTAACAAGGTTTACGATAAAATTTAATTAGCCCGTAAAATTAACAAAGTCTTCAATACATCGGAATAAATTTATAACAGGGATAATCTGCCTAAGTCTTTTTAATAAAACCCTGATTCCGTTTTTCATTATAGCAACTTCTGCAGAGGGGCTCATAGTTGTCCCGTTCACCAAGCAATACAAGTTTCTCTTCTGAGGATGTACGGTGAGAATAGTGGGCCAGGTTGCCACAGGCAATACAAATTGCGTGAACCTTGGTTACATATTCAGCAATTGCCATAAGTTCAGGGATGGGGCCAAACGGTTTGCCAAGGTAATCCATATCGAGGCCGGCCACAATGACTCTGATTCCGGTATTAGCAAGCTGATTGCAAACCGGTACGAGTTCGGAATCAAAAAACTGGGCTTCATCAATACCGACCACATCGACTTCATTAGCCAGTAATAGAACTTGTGATGCAGATTGCACCGGGGTTGAGTTGATGCTTTTTTCATCATGGGATACAACTTTTAGCAAGTCATATCGTTTATCTATCTCGGGTTTAAAGATTTCAACCCGCTGTTTGGCAATTTTAGCCCTGTTTAAACGACGTATCAATTCTTCAGTCTTGCCTGAGAACATAGAACCGCATATCACTTCTATCCAGCCAGTCCGGCTGTTATTGTTCTTATTTTCCAAAAACATATTTAGTGAGATCGGATAATCTTTATAATTTTATATGGTAATTTTTACAAATTTAAAAAAAACCCGAGGAAAACCTTAACAGTTCAATAAAAAGACATGAACGACAAAGAAATCATTCTTGAGGTCATCCAGCAGACACTGGAGGCTATCACCGAGCAGGATACCATAATCCGAAACCATAAAGGCCAAATCCCCCAAATAGAGCTCGATATCATCATGGATAACATTCGTAAACTTTATGAAAACTATCATCAGTTGAACGATCAGAACAGGGAGGAAAAAATACGGATTCAGGAAACATTCAAGCAAAAAAAACAACCAGCTCCCCGCATTGTCTCCAACGAACCCAATATCAGCGAAGTGCAGGTAGAAGCTGAAACAGATGAGAATCGACCATTGAAAATAATTGATATCGGATTTAGCAAAAAAGAAGAAAATGAAGTCCTCGAGAAGGCTAATCATACTGAAGAAAAAGATGCACCAGAAGAAGATATAATGCCGGAAAATTCTCCAGGCATTCCAGAAGAACTGGAGAAAACCACCGACGAATTCACCCTTGATCTGTTCTCCGAGCAAACTGTTACCCTTGCTGATAAATTGAAATCTTCTCAAAAGACGGTCAGTGATAAATTCTCAAAAGAAAAAGAAGATAAAAGCCTTGCCGCTAAAATGCAGAAAACTCCAATTGCTGACATAAAATCATTTATCGGCATCAATGACAGGTTTATCTTTATGAATGAACTTTTTGGGGGTAATATGAAAGTTTATGATGACTGTATCAATAAATTAAATACTTTCACTGAGTTTGATGAAGCGATGACTTACTTCAGGTGGATGAAAGAACATTATGGTTTGAATGATAAACTTGAGTCATATAAACGTCTGCTGGAGTTCATCCATCGTAAATACCAAAAGTGAAAATCCCTGAAAAGATGTTCAAGATCCTGGCGGTAGTTATTTTAACCCTAGTGAATTTATTTACTTCAGCTCAGGATATTGAATATGTCCGCCATGTTGTTAGTATACTTTCATCCCCGGCTCTGAAAGGAAGGGGATACGTGAATAAAGGGGATAAAAAGTCAGCACAGTTCATTCAAAACGAATTAATAAAAAACGGGGTACAATCATTTCCCTTGGGATACCTTCAACACTTCTCTTTCCCTGTCAACACATTTCCCTTCAAACTCACTTTCAGGATCGATGGACAATCCCTCATACCGGGCATTGATTACCTGATAGCCTCATCATCACCTGGTATCTCAGGAACCTTCAAAACGGTGTACCTTGAAAAATTCCCCGATAGCAACAGAAGGATTAATGAATTAATCGATACATCCGACTTACATGAAAAGTTCATCATTACGGATATTAAAAATGCAGGATTACGAGATACCAACTGGTTTCATGAGAAAGGAGTTATTTTTCTCACCGACAGTAAACTATCCTGGCGAATGTCTGATAGTTATCACATCAGGGATTTTGTTGTGATTGAAGCCAGGAGAGACATTTTTCCGGCGACTTTAAAAACAATTACTCTTAAGATAAAGAACCGCTTCTATCCGGATTACATATCCCAAAATATTATCGGGTATATCAAAGGAAAAACCGATACAAAAAATTTTATTGTCTTTACTGCTCATTATGATCATCTGGGCAAAATGGGGGGAAAGACCTATTTTCCCGGAGCACATGATAATGGCAGCGGTGTGGCAATGGTACTCAACCTGGCGAGGTATTATGCACGACCCGAGAATCAGCCTGATATTTCTATTGCATTCATTCTATTTGGTGGTGAAGAACTGGGATTACGCGGATCAAAATATTACACTGAACATCCTGTTTTCCCCCTTGAAGATATCTGCTTCCTCATTAATCTTGACCTAGTTGGCACAGGCAGCGATGGTATCATGGTGGTCAATGGATCAAATCTGGAGAATCCATTCGAGCTTCTGACAAAAATTAATGAAGAATACAAGCTGCTGAAAGAAATCAAGAAACGACCTGCTGCCCCAAACAGTGATCAGTACTTTTTCTTCGAAAAAGGAGTACCGGCATTTTTTATTTATTCGCTGGGAAATGAATATTCTGAATATCATAATTTAAATGATAAGGCATGCGGATTGCCATTTACAAAATATGATGATCTTTTCCGCTTAATGACAAACTTTGTGTCGTTGATAGCAAAATAAATATGCATGAGTAAATTGTACCTTGTTCCCACTCCAATAGGTAATTTGGAGGACATTACATTAAGGGCTCTCAGAGTACTGAAAGAAGTCGATATAATCCTGGCCGAAGACACACGGACAACAGGGATTTTACTTAAACATTATGCAATCACTACCAGGCTTATGTCCCATCACAAGTTCAATGAACACCGCAGCCTGGAAACAATTACCGAAAGGATTTTAAACGGGGAAAATATCGCACTGGTGAGTGATGCAGGCACACCAGGCATCTCTGATCCGGGATTTTTGTTAGTCAGGGAATGCATCAAAAAAGATATTATTGTGGAATGTCTTCCTGGTCCAACTGCATTTGTCCCTGCTCTTGTCAACTCAGGAATTCCGAATGATTGCTTCCTTTTTGAGGGCTTCCTGCCTCAGAAAAAGGGACGACAGAAGGAACTGAAAGAGTTGGCTAAACAGCCATATACGATAGTGTTCTTTGAATCACCCTACCGTCTGTTAAGAACCCTTAAACAACTGGCAGAATATTTTGGCGACAACAGGAAAGCATCAGTATCACGTGAAATCACTAAAATCCATGAAGAAACAAAGCGAGGCCTCCTTTCAGAATTGATAGAATATTTTAAAGAAAAAAAAATCAAAGGAGAAATCGTTATCATCGTCGAGGGGAAAAAATAGTGTTTTCATAATAATTGCCGAAAAACCCGTAAGTATCGCCTTTCTCAGGCTTTTTTTGTTCGAATCTGAACAAAAGTGTTACCAAGTGAACACAAAAATATATAATAAAACGAGGTAGTATAATTTATAATAAATTGTATTTCAGTAATTTACCAACTGTGGCATTATAGATGTTGTTATGGCCTTCGTGTGATCATCCTTAAATGCCACCAGCCATGAAAACAATAATTGCCTTACTTTTATTCACCATTATCTTCACATTTCCTTTCAGCTTGCAGGCTGATTCAGATCATGATCCCGGTAAATCATATCCTTATAATGCCATTTCATTAAATGTTGCGGCATTATCGGCTAAATTTGAACTAAAGGAAGAAGCCTATATTAATGACATTCCCTTTGATACAAAAAGGATTTTCGCGGAGGCGAATGATGAACTTGGTTGCCATGTCATTTATGGTTATTCTCCTTTGCTTGAGGAAGAAAAATACATTGATGATATCCCATTCAATTCTTATGATATTGCCAGTAATACAAACTATGGATTTTTCGTCATCAATCCAGCATTGAGAACTTTCGATGTTGAGGAAGAGGCATACATCGATGATATTCCATTTGATACGGAAAGCATTTATAAATCATTTGATTCATTAGTCATTTTCACTGAAAAAAACGATAAAAATTATCTTATTGAATCATTTGATTTACAGGACGAAGGATATATTGATGACATCCCTTGGGATACAAAACAAATGTTTGCGGAGTATCTCAAATATCCCGAGAATACCCGAAAGTTCCAGATTGAAGGCTCTGTGGCAGTCAATTTTTCATATAATGAAGAGGGTTACATTGAGGTTGGTGAAGCCAGCTCAAACAGTGACGAATTAAAAAATTATGTTGTTGGGATCCTCGAAGAAATCAGGCTCACAAAAGGAATAGTTGAAGTTGGCAAAGACTACTATGCCCGATTCGACTTCAGGTTACAATGACCTTTTTCCCTGTTTATCTCCCTATATATCTCCTCCCGTCGAAAGGCGGGATTTTTTTTATTTTACTGACTTGGTGACTGTCACTTTATCATTTAAGTAACTTTGTGTCTGGCAACCATCTCCAGAATTGGCAACATACAGTTTATCTTTATAAAGCATAAGCGCATGGCCTTAAAAAAACATCAGGGAATTACTGAAAATCCAATCCTCGAGATTTCCAAAACGGATAATATTGATCCAAAGGAGTTGCCATTATATTCTACAAGAATTTCAGCCGGGTTCCCTTCACCTGCGGAAGATTTTATAGATAAGAAACTGGATATCAACGAATACCTTATTAAAAATCCAGCTGCCACATTCATTGTCAAGGTACATGGAAACTCTATGATAAAAGCGGGTATTTATGATGGAGATTTGCTGGTTGTCGACCGTTCTCTTGAATCCAGAGATGGAAAAATTGTCATTGGTGTGATAGATGGTGAATTTACAGTAAAAAGAATCAGCAAAAGAGGAAATAAGTATTTTCTTGTTCCGGAGAATGAGGAATTCAAAGCCATCGAAATAACGGCCGAGATGGATTTTAAGATTTGGGGTATTGTAACATTTGCTGTTCATAAATTATAAAGTAAGCTTCAAGCTACAAGCTACAAGTTGAGCGAAACGCAGTTGAGCGAAATCCCGACTTAGTCGGGATTACAAGTCGAAGGAGCCGATGTTTATATAAAACACAAAGTTGATCATCAGCAAATAATATAGAGTGCATATGGTGAATTGTGGTCATAATTTAATAATATGCCTTATACCTATGATTATCAACGGCCTGCATTAACAGTTGATGCGATAATTTTACGAAAGGAGAGTGGTCAGCTGTCAATTCTGCTTATTCAGCGTGACAAGCCTCCCTTTGAGGGTATGTGGGCACTTCCCGGTGGTTTTATGGATATCAATGAGACCCTTGAGGAAGCCATTGAGCGTGAGCTATGGGAGGAAACGGGATTGACCGGCATCCATCTTCATCAGTTTCATACTTTTAGCGCATTAGGCCGTGATCCACGCGGTAGAACCATATCGGTAGCCTATTATGGCTTTGCAGATGCCGTGACGATTCCGAAAGCTGGTGATGATGCTCGCGATGCCCAATGGTATTCTATCAATTATTTACCGTTAATGGCTTTTGACCATAATCAAATTGTGAATATGGCATTACATCGACTCGTATTCAATGGAAAGATACAAGACCCAACTTTCTGACTTGTTTAAATGATTATTATTGAAAATACCAGTATTTCAGAAGATATTCTGAACGTAAAATTTGCCTGCGATCTGGGGACTTGTCATGGAGCCTGCTGTGTTGAAGGTGATGCCGGTGCTCCCCTGGAAATTGAAGAGATTTCACTCCTGGAAGATTATATCGAACAAATAAAATCCTTCATGACTCCTGCAGGGATTAGTGTTATTGCCCGATCCGGAGTTTTTGACTATGACATTCATGGACATTTCGTCACCCCTCTTGTCAATGATTTGGAATGTGCTTTTGTTTTTTTCGAAAATGGTGTTGCCCGATGTGCTATTGAAAAAGCCTATGACGAAAAGAAAATCAGGTTCCGGAAGCCTGTTTCCTGCCATCTCTATCCCATACGAATACAATGTTTTAACAATTGCGATGCTTTGAATTATCATTCCTGGTCAGTTTGTTCCAGTGCACTAAAAAAGGGTATAAAGGATGACACCTATATATTTCAGTTTTTAAAAGAGCCTCTTATCAGGAAATATGGAGATAAATGGTTCAAGAAGATACTGCGGATTAAAAACGATAAAGCCGGAAATCAATAAAATTTGATCTTACCTGCTGCATATACCAACATACGCAGCAATAACAAGCCATGCTTAAATCTTGATATATTCGTAGAGCCATATTTTCGCTCATGATATCGTACAGGCAAATCAACAATCTTAAGATTCAATTTAAAAGCTCCAAATAACAGGTCGAAATCGCTGAAAGGATCAAAATCCCCAAAAAAGATCCTGTTTTTGATCAGTTTCATATAATCCTCCCTAAAGAGAACCTTCGTTCCGCATAATGTATCTTTAATGGGTTGTTCAAGTATCCATGAGAACATGACGCTGAAGAATTTATTCCCAAGGGTATTAAGAAAACGCATGGCATGTTTTTCAAGGGGATAAACTAACCTTGAGCCATTGATAAATTCACCTTTTCCTGAGGCAATGGCATCATAAAATTTTGGAAGATCCTCAGGGCGAACTGTGAGATCAGCATCAAGAATCATCAGGATATCGCCTGTTGCCAGAGAGAAACCCTTGCGCACCGCATCTCCTTTTCCTTTGCCATCCTGACGGGCTATTTTAATATCATGTGTAAGCAAATGGTTTTTTTGAACAGCCTGTATCCCATCCCATGTATTATCTGAAGAGTGACCTTCTATAAAAATGATTTCCAGATGTTTGCCAAATTCCGGAAGACGTTCTAAGGCAGTCCCTATATTACCCATTTCATTCCGTGCAGGAATTACAACAGAAACCGAATACTTTTTATCTGAGAGCCTGTTGGTATCAGGAAATGGCCTGGCAAAGACATACCTGTTCAATGTCAGAAGATTGAACAGGGGAAGCCGGCCAAGAAAATTATTAAAGAACCAGCTGAGAAGCGGAATGTTAAAGGGGACAAGCAGACTGCGGTTGTACCGGTATGTCTCAAAGCCTGAGAGATAAAGTAAATTAATAATATCTTTTGTCGAAAGCCAGTTTTGGTATGGAGCCCTTTTCTTGATATGAATGAATTCCGCCAGACGGATGAATGGCTCCCAGAGAAAACTATAATAGGTGATAATGATTCTTGTGCGATCGTGGCAAACTTTGTGAAGTTCATGGAATGCTCCCTGGATATCATTCAGGTAGCCGATCAGATTGGAGAGTATAATCACATCGAACTTTTCATCCAGATGGAGATGTTCGGCTTCCATCACATGGAACTCGGTTTGCGGGAACTGCTCCCTGGCTTTTGACACCATGGCATCGCTGAAATCAATCCCAACCTTGCGTTTTCCCTTTACAGATGCTATAAGTTCACCGGTACCACAGCCAATTTCAAGGACTGAAAGATCATCATGCAAAAAATAATTACAATAACGAGTGATAGAATCCCAATAATAGGATCTATTTTTCCGGTATTTGATTCTTGTTGTTGCCTGTAAATCAAAATAGTCCTTATTCATTTTCATCAATTATCCATGTTTACTTATTTTCGAATCCCGAATGTATATTTTTTCACTTATTGCCTGAGATACTGTTATATAATATCTCAATAACAGCGGCCGGTTCATCATCTTCTGAACCAATCTGATGGATTTTTCGGAAGAGATTAGGGTATTTGGACTGAATAAAGCTGACATATCGTTCCACAGTATTGATTGTTATGTTTGTTTTTTGGTTAGGATTTCTTCGCAGGCTGGCCAGAATGAGATAGTCAATTTTCCTATTTCTCAGATTACCGAGCAATTGATCAGGTTCATACACGAGATAATCTTTGACTTCATTACGCAGTTTATTGAACAAAATATCAATATCAGTTTCAAAGGGAATGCCATAATCACTTAGGCCAAATTTCAGGACATCGCTGAGACTATCTGGCAGTAAATAGACTCTGAAATTGTAAGTGTGAAAACCTATGCCGGTTTGATCATAAGTAATGCTCTGAAGCAAGGCATCTGTGCTTTGTATCAGATCAATAGTGAACCTGCCAGTAGAGGGAATTTTCCCCAGATCATCCTCATTTATGATGATGTATTTCCCTCTTAAAGTACTAAGCTTATCAAGGTAGCTTTTCAGGTTCGTACTGGGCACCTTATCTATTGAGGCGAAATATCTGCCATTTGTATGGATAAATGATACCGATGCTTTCCTGCAGCCGATTACTTTATCCTGGGGTATATTTTTTGAGGCCCACTGACTGATTTTTATATAATTAATCCAATCAGGTGTATATCCATACAGGTTATTACCCATTATATACGCTTTAAGAGCAGGCATATTCAGTACAGATAAATGAACAGTTCTTGAAAAGGAAGTCAGAAAAAGGCATATCATAAGTATTATCGGTAAAAACTGCAGCTTTCTTAACATTTTACTTTTAGTCAGAAAATAAATCCCTGAAAAACAAAACAATAATATCCAAGGAAGAAAAATGACAATAAGCCGATATTGATGCCAGAGGTTCTGTAAAATAATAAATGTGATGCCGATCATCAATAGAAGATAAATTCCCGTGAAAAGCAGGTATCTGTTTCTACGAAATGCATGATAGAAAGCAAGAATAAATAATAAAAAAGCAATAATGGACAGTAAAATGAATGGTTTGCTTGATTCTGAGGTGAGTCCCAGAAAGATATAGAGATCTTTTGAAAGATAAGACTGGGAGTTATCATAAAATCGCTTAATAAATCCAGCCACATTTTCATTCCCATATTCAGGATTGTAAGGATGTTTTAAGAATAATGTCAGGGCTTGTGACTGAAATTGTATCTGGTTAGTATGCCAAATGATGGTCCTCAGAGCGCTGAAGGTGAGAGTGAACAACAGGAAGCTGATGATGATCCAAAGAACAGGCTTCCATTGTTTTTTCAGGATAAAATACAATATAACTGCTATAATAGTGGCGTAACCGATGCTGCGTGCCAGGGATGAAACAAATATCATGAAACCTAAAAGTAAATAAGCCCTATAATTTTCTTTCAATGATAACTTCTGTACTTCCCTGTTGATAAAGTATTTAAAGAATACATAGAACAGAAGTATTTGCAAAAACATAAAAAACGTTTCAGAATAAGTCTGGATTCCATAATACAAAAGCAAACCACACACTGAACTAATAATCAGTGCAGAAATGAGGATTACTGACGGCACTTTCCCGATAAATAATTTATAAAAAAAGTACATAAAACCAAGCAGGAATAAAAAAGATAATGCCTTTAATACCAGCAAATTGATACCGAAAATCAGAATGAAAGGGCTTAAAATGATGGGGTAAAGGGGTCCCTGAAATGAGGGATAGAAGAAATGATGGATAAAGTCATATGCCCGAAGAATATAGGTGGCATCGTCCCCTCCTGTGCTTACTTTTATGTCCATCATTAACAGAGTAAAAATGGTAGTCAGCAGCATTGCCGCCCATAGAAATATGGAGCTGTATTTTGTAATCCACGAATCTGCTTTATCCAATAATTCGGACCGGCCTTGGGTTGAGTGTACAGTTTTCATTAAAGATTGATTGATATATTCTATAATTTGACCCTTTAAAGATAAAAAAATGCTGTAATAAATAAACTTATGATATAATCGAGTAGGAAGTGAGTGATTAATTCACTCACTGTCCTCTCACACCACCGTATGTGCCGTTCGGCATACGGCGGTTCGTAAAGATAAAGATTTAGAGTAAACCTCGGAAAGACCGGAAAGACCAAGTTTGCGAAAG